>NZ_CAJTCF010000021.1:0-25000 GCF_910574735.1 Duncaniella muricolitica
CCAGAAACTTCTCAATCTGAGGCTTTGTGTTCTTGACCACAATGTGCGTGGCCTGCCCATCGGAGTTTATAAAACTCACGTCAAACTTTTCAGAAGCCAAATCAATTCCGTAAATTTGCATAGCTTTTTATTAGAGAGAATCTCCTGGTCAGGACGGCCGATACTATGATAATAAATTCAAAAGGCCAATGTCTTTATTTACTCTCTGGCTTTAGTCCTGATAATAATGTCGTACCTACAACGGTTAATTGAGTCTATGCTCATGGGTACACCTTAGGCTAACGCGACATTAGGAGGTTCTTTCTTTTTTAATTGTTAATTATTTTAAGGATTCTATCTGCAAAGTTAACCTTTTCTTTGCAACTGCAAATCTAATAGTGTACACCGAAGCGCAGCGGAGGTGTGCACGGAGTGGCATGCTATACAAAAATGACAGTGTTGCAAAACTTATGATTTATCAGTTACCGCAAGGAAAGAGGGTGTTGCAAAACGTCTATTAGTAGCTGATTTGTACCCGTCAGGGGCAAGGAAAGGCCCGTAGGGCCTGTGCGAGCTTAGGCCATGGCAAGCACCCGCGCAAGCGGTGCGCAGCCATGGTATAAAGACAGATATAAGACGGCGCGCCGCGTAGCGGTGCAACAAAATGTCATGATGGTAATTCTCTGCGACTTAACGTTTTGATACGCTTGTATTGTTGTACCGCTACGCGGCACATGCTGTGGATAATTGTTTTTGTACCATGGCTGCGCACCGCTTGCGCGGATGCTTGCCATGGCCTAAGCTCGCACAGGCCCTACGGACCTTTCCTTGCTACAACAGTCCACAAATTATCTGCTTTGGGAGTTCTGCAACACCCTCTTACCTTGCTACAACAGTCTACAAATTATCTGCTTTCGGGTGTTTTGCAACACCCTCGGTTATCGGGAGAGGGGGATATACAGCTATCGCGCCCGATAATCGGCATCTTATCGCAACATTTAATCTTCGGATATATACACCGAAGTTTTCGTCTTGGGCCGGTTTTGTGCCGGCTTATCGGCTAAAAAGGGGTGTTGGTGGATTTTATTTGGCCCTGATGAGGGAGTCGGCTAATTTTGAGGATGTAAACCAAACATCCACTGACTTATGAGAACCCTTACACTTGCAGTCATGCTTGGTCTGACAGCCCTTTGCGGGACTGTCGCAGCCAAAGCCCAGGCCCCCGAATCGGGACGCATCATCCGCGAGATGCGCAGCCGCGACCCTCAGCCTTACATTTCGCCCGAACGCAAGGCCCAGATGCTCACCGAACGCATGGACTCGCTGCTCGGCCTTGACAAAAAACAGTATAAAAAGCTGTACAAAATCAATCTCAAAGAGGCGCGCCGACAGGCCGAAAATGCCGAGTCGAGTCCCTTCCGCATGGGCGGACATCCGGGCGAGGGTGGCGGACGGCCGCCGCGAGGCAACGGCATGGGACCGGGCGGTCCCGGCGGACATGGAGGTCCCGGCGGCGGACGGCCACCGCACGATTTCGACGGCAATCATGGCGGTCCGCAACACGAACGCGGACTCTCGCCCGAAGATATGGAGAAAATAAAGCAGAAGGAAGCCAAAGAACGCGAAAAGACCGAGAAGAAAATCAAAAAGATTCTGACCTCCGAGCAATATGAACGCTGGCTCAACGCCAACACCCGCCCGCCCCGCGACAAAGTGTAGACGCGCCAAACCATATACACAGAGAACGGGAGAAACGATTGTTGATTGGTGTGATCTTTTGATGTCAACAATCTTTCTCCCGTTCTATTTTTATTTTAGAGGGATTCGAGGGTTTAATAACCTCTTATTCCTCGGGGGCAAACATAGGATCCCACGGCGGCAGGAGCACGGGCTGCTGACGCAGTATCTTCTCGACCTCGGGGGTGATGTATTTCTTGTTGACCACCACGCGGAAGAGATATTCGTCAAACCATCGGTCGGTCATGATGAGATGGCCGTCGTTGGCTCCGGAGCCCCAACTGTTCTCGACCATCCACTTGCGGGGATTGCCGTTGTCGTCAAGGTCGACCGCCACGAGGGTCATGGCGTGGGACGACGCGCTGGCATGGGTGCGTATTCTGTCGGCCTTGTCCATGCCGAAACGGGTACCTAAAAGCGACTCGTAGTCATAGTTGGCGATGTCGAGCACTCCGCGGTCGCGGTCGAGATATTTCGACACGTCACACGACATGTACATGGCATTGTTGTCCTTGATCGATGCGATGGCCATCTTCTTGATTTCATCGGCGGGAAGATTGACATAGGTCCAGTTTTTGCCATCGTAGGCATGACGGTCAAACTCGATTTCATACAGCCGGCCATACTCGCGCGAGGGGTCGTTCATGAGCATCACATAATCGTTTTTCAGGTCGTTGCCGGCAAAACGCTGGTAGAACTCCTGCGGAGTGTAGGTGCGGGTGTCGACCGCATTGCCGTCCTTGTCGCGGCGGGTCCAGGTGAACTGCACGGGAGGCTCGCCGAGATTGAGGGCAAGGATACGGTATACCTCGCCGAGCATCTCGAGTTTGCGGGCCTCGAGAGCTTTCTTGTCGGCCCCTTCGGCTGCAAGACGGCGCAGGATGAGGCCGTCCTCGCGCAGACGCCAGCCAAGGAGCTGACGCATGCGGGCGGTGTTTTTGCTCGAAGCGGTCTCGCCCATCACTTCGATGGGCACCACGCCATATTTCATGAGTATGTCGGCCACGCCCGTATACTGTCCGCCGTCGCTGAGCGCGTTGGCAAAAAGCCAGTCGACCTTACGGTCATCGGCCGGGAGCGAAGCCGTGTCGATAATGCCCTGGAGAAAGAGATTGGACTTCTCGAGCTGATCCCAGAAAAATCCATAGCACTGCGAGAGCTCAAGTTTAGGCAAATCATGCTCGGCCATCATCTGGGCCCTGAGCACATTAAGCCCCGTGAAGAGCCAGCAGCGGCCCGACTTAAGCTGGTTGGTGATGCCCTTGCTGGGCACACGGTGAGAGAAGTGTGTGTCGAAATTGTTTTTGTTTTCGGCATCGAGAGCCAGCACGTCAATCTCGGTGCCTGCGATGGCGTTGTGCAGAGCTTTACAGTCCGGAGAAACCTTATAGGCACTGCGTATTTTCTCGATATTCTCGGCCGACAGTCCGCCGGGAGCGGTCACGGGCGACTTGGCCACAACCGACATCGCCATCATCGCAGCCACAGCCGGGACAAGCAAATAACGTATTTTCATGGGATTGGTATATTAGAGGATGTTTAAATAACAACTGCATGCAAAATTACGCAATTTTCCGATACCTGCAACTATTGAAGAGGCGGACAATCATAAAGTGTATCAGAGTACATTTATATATGAATAATTTAAATGAAATTACACCCACTTTGACTTAACATAACAAAATCTCGTGGATTTTTTTGTATCTTTGCGTGAAGATAAACCCGATTATGCCATGAGCGACGATAAAGACCCGCGAATACTTGTAGACACCTCCGACGATGTGGTGCGTCATGAATTGCGAGGCATGTTCCAGAGCTGGTTTCTCGACTATGCGAGCTATGTGATACTGGAGCGTGCCGTCCCGCATATCGATGACGGCCTCAAACCCGTGCAGCGACGCATACTCCACTCGATGAAGCTGCTTGACGACGGGAGGTTTAACAAGGTCGCCAATATTGTGGGTAACACCATGCAGTTTCACCCCCACGGTGACGCCTCGATTTACGAGGCCCTGGTGCAGCTCGGCCAGAAAGACCTGCTGGTAGAGACGCAGGGTAACTGGGGCAATATCCTCACCGGAGCCGGCGCGGCCGCCGGCCGTTACATCGAGGCCCGCCTGTCGCACTTCGCGCTCGACGTGGTATATAATCCCAAGGTGACGGAGTGGACTCTCAGCTATGACGGACGCAAGAAGGAGCCGGTGACCTTCCCCATGAAATTTCCGCTCCTGCTCTCGCAGGGTGTGGAGGGCATCGCCGTGGGTCTGTCGTCAAAAATCCTGCCCCACAACTTCAACGAAATCATTGACGCAGCCATAGCCCATCTCAAGGGCGAGGAGTTCACGCTCTATCCCGACTTTCCGACGGGAGGCTCCATCGACGTGTCGCGCTACAACGACGGCGAGCGCGGAGGCTCGGTGAAAATACGCGCCAAGATAGAGAAGCTCGACAACAAGACTCTCGCCATCACCGAGATACCCTACGGCAAGACCACGGCCACGCTCATCGAGTCGATACTCAAGGCCTTTGAGAGCGGCAAAATCAAGATACGCAAGGTCGATGACAACACGGCCGAGCATGCCAACATACTCGTGCACCTGCTGCCGGGCACTTCGAGCGACCGCACCATCGACGCTCTCTATGCCTTCACCGACTGTGAGGTGTCGGTGTCGCCCAACTGTTGCGTCATCTCGGAGAAGAAGCCCCACTTCATAGGCGTGAGCGACGTGCTGCGCCACAATGTGGAGCGCACGCGCACCATCCTGGGCCGCGAGCTGGAGATACAGCTCGCCGAGGTCAGGGAACAGTTGCATTTCGCCTCGCTCGAACGCATCTTTATCGAAGAGCGCATCTACAAGGACAAGGAGTATGAGGAGAGCGAAAACCGCCAGGAGGCCATCGACCACATACGCCGCCGCTTCGAGCCATGGCTCCCCAAGATGATACGCGAGATTACTGACGACGACATCATACGTCTCTTCGAGATAAAGATGGGGCGCATACTCAAGTTCAACTCCCGCAAATGTGAGGAGCAGATAGCCGCCTACCTGGCCCGCATCGACGAGCTGACCGACCGTCTGGCCCATCTCACCGAATATACCATCGACTGGTATGAGAAGCTGAAAACCAAATATGGCGCGGCATTCCCGCGCATGACACAGATACGCAACTTCGACAACATCCAGGCCGCCACGGTGGCCGAGGCCAACGAGAAGCTGTATATCAACCGCGAGGAGGGCTTCATCGGCACGTCGCTCAAGAAGGACGAGTTTCTCTGCAACTGCTCGAGCATAGACGATGTGATAATCTTCTACAAGGACGGCCGCTACAAGGTGGTCAAAGTGCAGGAGAAGCTGTCGGTGGGCAAGGGCGTGATACATGTCGACGTGTTCAAGCGCAACGACGAGCGCACTATCTATAACGTGATATATCAGAACGGCAAGGGGGGCACCTACTACATGAAACGCTTCCGTGTGACAGGCATCACGCGCGACCGCGAGTATAACCTCACGCCGGGCGAACCGGGCACCAAGGTGTGCTGGTTCACGGCCAACTCCAACGGCGAGGCCGAGGTGGTGAAAGTGACGCTCAAGCCCAAGCTGCGTCTCAAGACGCTACAGTTTGACGTCGACTTCTCCGAGCTCGCCATCAAAGGGCGCGGAGCCATGGGCAATATCGTCACACGCAACGAGGTGCACCGCTTCACGCTCAAAAAGGAGGGCGTCTCGACGCTCGGCGGGCGCGACGTGTGGTATGACCCCGATGTCAACCGCCTCAACTATGAGGGACGCGGCAATTATCTGGGCGAGTTCAACAGCGGCGACTCGGTGCTGGTCATCACCACCGGAGGCGAATATTACACTTCGACTTTCGACTCGTCCAACCATTATCCCGACAACATACTCCGCATAGAGAAATACGTGCCCCACAAAGCATGGACGGCCATACTCAACGATGCCGACCAGGGCTATCCCTATCTCAAACGATTCACCTTCGAGCCTACATCCAAGCCTCAACGCTATCTGGGCGAAAACGAGAAGTCGACGCTCATACTGCTGTCTGACGAGCCGGGCCTGCGCGTCGAGGTGACCTTTGGAGGAGCCGACTCGGTGCGTCCGCCGCTCGAAGTCACCGCCCGCGAGTTTGTGGCCGTCAAGTCATACAAGGCCAAGGGCAAACGTCTCACGACCTATGCCGTCGACCACATCACCGAGCTCGAGCCGCTCGAGGCTCCGACGGTCGACGACGAGTTTGACCCCGACAACACTCCCGGGGGAGAAGCCGCTCCGGAGGCCGACACGACAGCTCCCGACTATGTGGAGCGCAGCGACGATGAAATCCGCGACGAGCTCACCGGCCAGGCACGCCTGTTTGAGTGACCGCTCGGCTACACAGCCTGATATTGGCAAATAGATACAAAAGGGCATAAGTTTCAAAAGAAACAAAAGTTTTTTGAATTATATTTATATATTTTTTATACTTTTGCATCTTATGAAACTTATGTCCTTTTGTATCCCCACGATATGACAATCCGCACTTTCCTGCCGGCACTCCTGCTGACACTCGTCTCCGTTCTCTCCGCTTCAGCGCAGGATGAAGGGGAGAAGCCGCTGAGGCCGGTGTTTGCCGCATATACCGCCGAGGCCGGCTCGGCCCGTCTGGCCGACACGTATCTCACGCCGCTTAAATATACCGGCTGGCATGCCGGCCTGGACTACAACCGCTATCAGGCCATGAAATTCAGCCCCGGGAAGTGGACCATGCAGCTTCATGGTAATCTGAGCGTAGACCGCACCGACAATCCCGTGCGCAACGCCACCATGTGGAGCGCGATGCTCTCGCTCGAGTGGGGCATGATGAGGCGGTGGCAGCCCATAGCCACACTGCCGTCGCTGACCCTGGCCCTCGGAGGCTCGACGGGCTTGCAGGCGGGATGTCTCTACAACGCCCGCAACGGCAACAATCCGGCCTCGGCCAAAGGGGCCTGGACGGTCAATCTCACCGGCTATGCGGCCTATCGCCTCGACATAGGGCGGCTCCCCGTGACGCTGATGTATCAGCCGACACTCCCCGTGACGGGCATCTTCTTTGCGCCCGACTATGGCGAGCTCTACTACGAGATATATCTCGGCAACCGCCGGGGGCTGGTGCACGGAGTCTGGTGGGGCAATTATTTCCGCCTCGACAATCTCCTGACGGCCGACCTTCACCTGGGCGCGACCTCACTGCGCATAGGCTACAAGGGCAATCTGTTTTCATCGAAAGTCAACCATACGGTCACACACATCTATGAGCACGCTCTTGTGATAGGCATCAGCGGCGAATGGCTCTCGTATGACCCGCGCCGCCACCGCAGCTCCTCGCGGGCCAAGGTGGTGAGTCCGCTGTAACCCCTCACCTCAACCAACACCACTCCCATGCACAGGATAATATATCGCATAGCACTCCTGCTCACGGCGGCTGTCGGACTGACGGCCTGTCACGACATGGAGGAATACACCGACGACCCGCGGGGCAACTTCGAGGCCCTGTGGTCGATACTCGACGAGCATTACTGCTTCTTTGACAGCAAGAATGTCGACTGGGACAAGGTGCACGACACCTACAGCCGGCGCATAAGCGACCGGATGACGCGCGAAGAGCTGTTTATAGTCTGCGCCGACATGCTCGCCGAGCTGCGCGACGGCCATGTGAATCTCTCCGCGCCGTTCAACACCTCCTATTACCGCGCCTGGTGGAGCGACTATCCTCAGAATTTCAACAAACGTCTTATCGAGGAGTGCTATTTCAACTTCAACTACCGCCAGTCGTCGGGCATGATGTACGGGTTTCTCGAAAACAACATAGGATACATCTACTATGAGAGCTTCTCGTCGCCTGTCGGAGAGGGCAATCTCGACTACGCGCTCAACTTTCTCTCCACGGCCAACGGGCTCATCATCGACGTGCGCGACAACGGCGGCGGCTCGCTGACCAATGTCGAGACATTCGTGGCCCGCTTCATCGACCGGCCTACCCTCGTGGGCTACATATCCCACAAGACCGGGCCGGGCCACAACGATTTCTCCGAGCCCTATGCCATCACCTACCTTCCGGCCGAGGAGGGACGCATACGCTGGGCCAAACCGATAGTCGTGCTCACCAACCGTTCGACATTCTCGGCAGCCAACAATTTTGCATCGGTCATGAAAAACCTTCCCGGCGTGACCATCGTGGGCTCCGTGACTGGCGGAGGCTCGGGCGTGCCGTTCTCGTCAGAGCTGCCCTGCGGCTGGGGCATACGCTTCTCGGCCTGCTCGATGCTCGACGCCCTCGGAGAGTCGACCGAGGGGGGCATCACTCCCTCGGAGGGGTGTGCCGTCGACCTCGACCCCCTCGACGCCCTAAGCGGCCGCGACACCATTCTCGAAAAAGCTATCGAGATACTCAACAATTAGACCCTCCGAACGGTATTAATATATAATGCCTATGTTCAAGTCTCCTCATCCAAGCAACAGCCTTCCGGCACGGATCCTTCGGTTTTACATCGAGGGTTTCCGCTCCATGACCATCGGACGCAAGCTCTGGGCTCTTATAATCATCAAACTCGCGTTTATCTTTCTCATAATGAAACTGTTTTTCTTTCCCGACATCCTCTCGCGCGACTATGACACCGATGCCGAGCGGGCCGATGCGGTGAGAGAGTCAATGTTAAGACGCGGCGCGTCTTAACATTGACGGAGTTTATGGAAGTTTAAAGTTTAGAGTTTAAAATCAGGAGTTTACACCACCGAATATTACTCCGTCACGTTTCCTATCTTACTGAATCTAATCTCTCAAAATCCATATCCTTATGCATGATCTAATGACCGTTGTCGACTGGTCGCGCGGGCTTTTTGCCCTCACAGCCATGTATCACTGGCTCTTCGTGCCCCTCACACTCGGACTCGGAGTGATCGTGGGCGTCATGGAGACACTCTATTACCGCACACGCTCCGAGAAGTGGCTGACCACCACCAAATTCTGGATGACACTGTTTGGCATCAACTTTGCCATGGGTGTGGCCACGGGCATAATACTCGAGTTTGAGTTCGGCACCAACTGGAGCAACTACTCATGGTTTGTCGGTGACATCTTCGGCGCGCCGCTTGCCATAGAGGGACTGCTGGCCTTCTTCATGGAAGCCACGTTTATCGCCATAATGTTTTTCGGCTGGAAGAAAGTCAGCCCCGGATTTCATCTGGCCTCCACATGGCTCACCACAGTCGGAGCCACCATCTCGGCCCTGTGGATACTCGTGGCCAACGCCTGGATGCAATACCCGGTGGGCATGGAGTTTGACCCGGCCCAGATGCGCAACGTCATGGACGACTTCTGGGCAGTAGCCTTCTCGCCCGTGGCAGTGCACAAATTTCTCCACGCAGTGTTTGACGGCTGGGTGCTCGCGTCGATATTCGTCATGGGCGTGAGCGGATGGATGCTCATGCGCGGCCGCCGGCGCGACATGGCCCTCTCGTCGGTAAAAATAGCCGGCTGGACAGGTCTCATAGGCATGGTGCTCACCATGTGGACAGGCCACAGCTCGGCCGTCGACGTGGCCCGCGTGCAGCCCATGAAGCTGGCAGCCATGGAGGGCCTGTATGACGGCAGCCGGGGAGCCGAACTGGTGGGATTCGGCATACTCGACCCCTCCAAAGAGCGCGGCGACGACAAAGACCCGTTCCTGCTGAAGATAGCCATCCCGCGCGGCCTCTCGTTTCTGGCCCACAGCGACTTCACCACTTTCGTGCCCGGCATCAACGACCTCATCGACGGCGTGGGCATCAATGCCGAGGGCGACACGGTCAACACCGTCAGCTATGCCGAGCGCATAGCCATGGGTAAGAAAGCCCACGAGGCCCTGCGCCGATTTGACACAGCCCTGACCGCCGGCGACACGGCAGCCATGGACGCCGCCCGCGCCGAAATCAAGGAGAACTATCCCTACTTCGGCTACGGCTATCTCGAGAATGCCGACGAGGCCGTTCCGCCGGTAGGACTGACATTCTACTCCTTCCACATCATGGTGCTGGCCGGAGGCGCGCTGCTCGTGGTGCTTCTCGCAGGCCTGTGGGGAGCATACAAGCGTCCCGGGCTGTGGCAGCAACGCTGGTGGCAATGGGTGGCCATGCTGTCGGTGGCACTGGTGTGGATCTGTTCGGAGGCCGGATGGGTCACCGCCGAAGTGGGCCGCCAGCCCTGGATAATCCAGGACCTCATGCCGGCTCGCGCGGCCATCTCGGCCATCCCCGCCGGCTCGGTGATAATCACTTTCTGGCTCTTCGCGGCAGTGTTCACAGCCCTGCTCGCAGCCGAGGCCGTAATCATGGTAAAATATATCAACTCCGCCACGCGGAAGTAACACATATATAATTATGACACTCTCATTGCTACAGGAATATTGGTGGCTGCTCATATCGGTGCTCGGAGCCATCCTCGTGTTTATGCTCTTCGTGCAGGGAGGGCAGACCTATCTGCTCGGCGTCAGCGACAACACATCCGACATGGGCCGGATGATCTCGTCGCTGGGCCATAAGTGGGAACTGACGTTCACGACCCTGGTAGTGTTTGGCGGAGCTTTCTTCGCATCGTTTCCGCTCTTCTACTCTACCAGTTTCGGAGGAGCCTACTGGCTGTGGATACTCATCCTCATCAGCTTTGTGCTCCAGGCCGTGAGCTATGAGTTCCGCTCCAAGCCCGGCAACCTGTTCGGCACCCGCACCTACGACACGTTTCTCTTCCTCAACGGAGCCGTGGGGTGCATACTCTTGGGCGTGGCCGTGGGCATGATGTTTTTCGGAGCGGAGTTTCAGGTGAGCAAGGGCAGCATCCTCGATGTCGGCTCGCCCGTCATCTCGCGTTGGGCCCCGACCCATGGCTTCGAGGCCATATTTTATTGGAAAAACCTCGTGCTCGGGTTTGCCGTGCTCTTCCTGGCCCGCACCCAGGCCGCGCTCTACTTTCTCAACAATCATCCCGAGGGGGGAGAGTTTTTTGACGCCAACCGCCGCCGTGTGCTGGTCAACGGTGTCATCTTTGTGATCATCTTTCTGTTATTCGTAGGGGTGTTGCTCACCTCGCCGTCGCTCGAGACAGTCCGTAACGGCGGACTCGACGGGGGCCGCTCGGAGTTTGCCTTGGTCGACTACAAATATCTCCACAACTATCTCGACATGCCGGCCGCACTTGTGGCTTTCCTTGGCGGGACGGTTATGGTGCTCTATGGGGTACTGCGCTCGGCCTTCGCCCGTCACTACACCTGCGGCATATGGTGGAGCGGACTCGGGACGGTGCTCGTGGTGCTGAGTTTCTTCTGGGTTGCGGGCTATAACGCTACGCCCTACTACCCCTCGACACTCGACCCCTCGTCATCGCTGACCATCTACAACAGTTCGTCGTCCCACTTCACCCTCACCACCATGAGCTGGGTATCGCTCATCATACCCTTCGTCCTGGCATACATCATATACGCCTGGCGCGCAATGGATAGGAAGAGGTGAACCGGGGTATATCTGTGCTTTTTAAATCTGCGTTTCTGCCTGACGCCACTGCGGAGGCATCAGACAGAAACGCAGATTTAAAAATGAGATCTGCACATATCAGGCGACAACGATGTTTCGACTTCTCTAACAGAATAGCACAAGGCGCATTACAATACGACTATTTGTTATAGTCATGGATTTATATTATCTTTGCAAAAAACAGAAAGAGTTGGCCATAACAAAAATACAGAGACTAAGCTAATGAAAACTCAGAAAGATCAATTGATAAAAAAATTACACAGCATAGGGCTTTACGTCTTCGTTAACATTCTTTACCCTGCTATAAAAAATAATCCTGATATTGATCTTGAAGAAATATGTAGGCTATATCCTGAATACGCCAAACGAGCAAAATCAGAAATCACTAAGAAGACCCGATTAAGTTCGTCAAAATCAATTATTCTGAACGGGATGGAAGAAGAAGCTCTAATGTATATTTCCGCATCAAACAAACTTGATGATAAAAGCATAAATAAAGCATTAAAATATCTTTACGCCTTAAACAAGGCTAAAAAACAATCGATATAATTACAAATTTGTTTAATCATCAAAAAAACACTATCTTTGTAAAAGTACTGAAAACCGATTTATCATGATACGTTCAATACCAAATCCTCCTATGGGGCAAGATGACATCTCCAGATTCTACGAATCTATGGAGAAATATCTCCGTGGGGATTATACTCCCGAAGAACGTCATAAGTTAGAATTACGCAAAGCAAGAGCTAAGGCTAACGCAAAACGCATAATTGATAATTGTGGTGGACACAACCCGCTCATCGGAAATTGATTTTCGCATACAACTGATGGTTGACGCAGATTTTAAAAAAATGTCTGCGTTTTCTTGTCATGTTGAAACTCTTGATCATTTCTTTCGGCATGAAGTAAAAAACTGTGTCTCTCACAAATACCTTGCAGCCTATTGTGCGCGAAGTTTTACCGGTGAAATTATCGCTGCATTTACGCTTATGAATGATTCTCTGATGATTATAAGCGAAAATGAGAAATCCGATTTTATCAATGACCTGTTTTTTGAGACAAAAACCGAGACTGTGGATTTTCTAAAAAAACAGACTGCATATCCGGCTATCAATATAGGCCATCTTGGCACAGCCATACTATATCAGGGGCAAGGTATCGGCACTGCAATTATTGACCTTGTTGCAGAAACGTATGCCAACTATCGGCAGGCGGGATGTCAATTTATTACAGTAGATGCCCTCAATAATCCGCGCACTATCAGATTTTATCAATCAAACGGATTCTCTTTCCAAACTAACAAAGATTTCTATTCTCCCACACGCCGTATGTATAGAATATTGTGATCTTTTATATAATTACCAATCATCGACATAATTACAAATATCAAAATACTCCCAGTTCCAATATATGGCTGACGACAAGAAAGTAATATTTTCAATGGTGGGCGTGTCAAAGATTTACCCGCCCCAGAAACAAGTGTTAAAAAACATCTACCTGTCTTTTTTCTACGGAGCCAAGATAGGTATCATCGGTCTGAACGGCTCGGGTAAGTCGTCGCTGCTCAAGATTATCGCCGGCATCGACAAGAGCTATCAGGGCGAAGTGGTATTCTCGCCGGGCTACTCGGTGGGCTATCTGGAGCAGGACCCGCAGCTCGACCCCGAAAAGACCGTCATCGAAGTGGTGCGCGAGGGCGTGCAGCCCATCATGGACCTCATCGCCGAGTTTGACAAGGTAAACGAGTCGTTTGGCGACCCCGATGTGCTTGAGGATCCCGACAAGATGGATGCCCTGCTGGCCCGTCAGGCCGAGCTTCAGGACAAGCTCGACGCGGCCGACGCCTGGAACATCGACTCGAAACTCGAGCGCGCCATGGACGCCTTGCAGTGTCCGCCCGACGACCAGAAGGTGGCCACACTCTCGGGAGGCGAACGCCGCCGTGTGGCCCTGTGCCGCCTGCTGCTCCAGCAGCCCGACATACTCCTGCTCGACGAGCCTACCAACCACCTCGACGCCGAGAGCATCGACTGGCTCGAACAGCATCTCCAGCAATATCCCGGCACTGTCATCGCCATCACCCACGACCGTTACTTCCTCGACCATGTGGCCGGATGGATTCTCGAGCTTGACCGCGGCGAGGGCATACCCTGGAAGGGCAACTACTCGTCGTGGCTCGACCAGAAGACCAAGCGCATGGCCCAGGAGGAGAAGCAGGCGTCAAAACGTCGCAAGACTCTGGAGCGCGAGCTCGAATGGGTGCGCATGGCCCCCAAGGCCCGTCAGGCCAAGGGCAAGGCCCGTCTCAACAGTTATGACCGACTGCTCAACGAGGACCAGAAGGAGCGCGAGGAACGTCTGGAGATTTTCATCCCCAACGGTCCGCGTCTCGGAGCCAAGGTAATCGACGTGCAGGGCTTCTCCAAAGCGTTTGGCAAGAAACAACTGTTCAAGGACCTGAGCTTCTCGCTGCCGCAGGGCGGCATCGTGGGCGTAATCGGCCCCAACGGTGCGGGCAAGACCACACTCTTCCGCCTCATCATGGGTCAGGAGACACCCGACGCGGGTTCGTTTGAGGTAGGCGAGACCGTCAAGGTGGCTTACGTCGACCAGACCCACCACGACCTGGTGCCCGAGAAGAGCGTCTATGAGGTAATCTCGCAGGGTGTGGAGAGTTTCCGCATGGGCGGACGCGATGTCAACGCCCGCGCCTATCTGTCGCGCTTCAACTTCACCGGTGCCGACCAGGAGAAGAAAATCGGAGTGCTCTCGGGCGGCGAGCGTAACCGTCTGCATCTGGCCATGGCTCTCAAAGAGGAGGGCAACGTGCTTCTGCTCGACGAGCCGACCAACGACATCGACGTCAACACACTGCGCGCACTCGAGGAGGGTCTGGAGGACTTTGCCGGATGTGCCGTTGTGGTGAGCCACGACCGATGGTTTCTTGACCGTATATGCACACACATACTCTCGTTTGAGGGTGACGGCAATGTAGTGTTCTACGAAGGCTCCTACTCCGACTACGAAGACTACAAGCGCGCCCACAACGGCGGCAAGGAACCCACCCGCCGCCGCTATCGCAAGCTGATGGAATAAAAAACTGAAAGATACAAAAGGACAAAAGTCTCAGAAGAAACATAGGGTATTACTCATCTATAAACCAACCGTTTAAGACAAGTAATACCCTATGTTTCTTTTGAGACTGCTGTCCCTGTAGTATATCCCTGCATCCGGGGAGGGTTATTTTAATCAGTCTTTTTAATAGTCCGGATAATGATGATATGCACAAAAATTCGTAGATTTGCAACGGAGTCATTGTTTCTCTTCGTAAGAGAGGCCTGACTTACAGATAGGTCAAAATGTAATATCCATATTTTTTTCATCATTGTTACATATGCAAAGAACACGAAATCCATTCCTTGCAATGGCTACTATTATGCGCATCTCCCTGTGCATAATAGTGTTGCTGTTATCGGGAGGGGTAATTCCCGCCCATGCGCTATCGGCCTCCGACATTGTCGAGGCCAAAGGCACGGTATCTGACGAACAAGGTGAGGCCCTGCCGGGCGTGACCGTGACACAAGTCGGATCCTCTTCCAATGTTGTAGTGACCGACCTCGACGGCCTGTACACTATCAAAGTCCCCAAGGGCAGCGTTGTAGAGTTTACCTATATCGGCAAAAATCCCGCTCAGGTGACCGTCAGCGCGTCCAAGACCTATGACGTGACTCTCTATGACAACGAGACTATGCTCGACGAAGTGATGGTGACCGGCTACTCGACCATCTCGAAGGCACAGTCGACCGGTGCGTTTCAGAAAATTTCGGGCGAGACACTCCAGTTGCGCCGCATGGACAATCTGGAGGACATCCTCGAGGGCAATATCGTAGGATATGTCGACGGAAAGATACGCGGTGTCACCACCATGAACGCTATCGCCAATCCGCTCGTGGTCATCGACGGATTTCCGGTGGAAAACGCTTCGCTCAACCGTGCGGGCCAGACTTCGGAAAACATGCCCGACCTCAACCCCGAGGACATCGAGAGCGTGACTGTGCTCAAGGATGCCGCCGCAGCTTCGATCTACGGTGCGCGCGCAGCCAACGGTGTGATTGTCATCACTACCAAGAAGGCTCAGGTGGGACGTCCTGAAGTGAGCTTCTCGGCCACTCTCACCACTCAGAAGTATTCACAGTATGTCGACAACCGCACCGACGCGGCCGACATCATCGCACTCGAGCGCGCCTGGGCCGCACAGTATCCCGACCTGCTGGCCGGCGGCAGCACGGCCTCCAAGGTGGCCGACGACATGCGTCTCGGCACCATGCCGAGCCAGGGCGTCAACACGCTGCTCGACATGTATACCGGCGCGATGTCGATGGACGAGGGCAACGCCCGCCTCAACTCGCTGGCCACTCTGGGCTACCGCTACTATGACCAGACCAAGGAGTATGGCAAGCGCAATCCCTTCCACCAGCAGTACAACCTGCGTGTGGCACAGTCGTCGGAACGCAACAGCTTCAACGCTTCGGCCACATTCTGGAAACACAATTTCGAGGACGTCAACCACGGCGACCACTCGCTCGGCCTGAATATCACCGACCAGATGAAGGTCACCGACTGGCTCACCGCCGACTTCGGAGCCTACATCAAATATGGCCGCGAGAATATCCAGAACTATAATCTGCTCAACCCGGGCTTTACCTTCCTGCCTTATGACGGGCTGGTGGCCGCCGACGGCAGCTATATAGCCGCTCCGGCCCAGGGCGATGCAAGCCGCCGCGAGTCGATAGCCCAGTATGGCATGGTGCCCGAGGTGCTGGTGCCCATGGACGAGCTCAACTATGGCCGCTCCAAGGCCAAGAGCCTCGAGACCCGTGTGTTTGGCAAGCTCCGCTTCAACTTCACTTCATGGCTCAACTATGACGTGCAGTTTCAGTATGAGACGGCCAACACCGACACCGACTATCTCCAGGACCGTTACAGCTACAACATCGTGACTCGCCTCAACAGCTTCGTGACCCGCAACGCAGCTAACGGCGCGCTCACCTACAATCTGCCCGAGGGCGACGTGATGTATCGCACGGCCCTCAAGTCGCGCGGATATGATTTCCGTCAGCAGCTCAACTTCAACTACCGCCTCAACGACCTGCACAACATCCTCGTGTTTGTCGGACAGGAGGTGCGTGACAACCGCATGACTTTCACCGACAACACCTACTTTGGCTACGACCCCGAACTGCTGTCATGGCAGCCGTTCAACCAGCAGAGCCTCAGCTATTTCTCAGGTGTGCTCGGAGCCGCCCAGCTCAATATGTCCAACCTCGAGTCGATGCATGAGATTTCCAACCGCTTCGTCTCGTTCTACGGCAACGCGTCCTACTCGCTGGCCGACAAATACAACCTCACCGCGAGCCTGCGCTGGGACCGCTCCAACCTGTGGGGCACCAGCTCGAAATATCAGAACAAGCCCATATGGTCAATCGGTGCGAGCTGGAACCTCAACCGCGAGTCGTTTATCGGCGAGCAGTGGTGGCTCAACAATCTACAGCTCCGCGCATCCTACGGTATCGGCGGTAACATAGGCCGCAACACCGCACCCTACATGACAGCCCAGTATTTCCCCGGCTCGTTCGGCACCACCGGCATGGTGATAGCTCCGCCCAACAAGGACATACGCTGGGAGAAGACCCGCACCATCAACGTGGGCGTAGACTTTGACCTGCTGCGCAACCGCCTGTGGGGTAGCATCGACTATTATCACAAGAAGAGCACCGACCTTCTCGCGCTCATCAGCGGCTCGCCCACACAGGGATTTGGCTTCTCGACCCTCACCACCAACAACGGTGCCATGAACAATCAGGGCTTTGAGCTCAGCCTCTCGGGCCAGATCATACGCAAGGCCGACCTCGTGTGGACCTCGACCCTGCTCTATGCCCTCAACCACAACAAGGTCAAGAGCATCTCCATCCAGCCCTCCAACTATGACTCGCGTCTTACTCTCCCCACCTCCTATCCGACCATCGACAACCCCTACAACGCTATCTATGCCTACCGCTGGGCCGGCCTCAGCCCCGAGGGCGAACCTCAGATATATGATGCCGAGGGCAACGTGACCACCAATGATGTGCGCGATGTCAACGCCATCGTCTACAGCGGTACCACTGTGCCTGTACACAGCGGCTCGTTCTCCAACGTGGTGAGATGGAAGGGTCTCGAGTTCTCGGCCATGGTGACTTTTGCCTTCGGCCACAAGGTGCGCGACACTCTCACCCCGACCATCTCCATGACCTCGGGACGCATCGTCACCACCAGCAAGGACATCATGAACGCCTGGAGCAAGCCCGGCGACGAGGCCTTCACCGACGTGCCCCGTCTGCTCTTCTCCAACGACACGGCCAACTATAACTCCTATCGCAACAAGATCTACAGTTACTCCGACCTCTTCATCTACGACGCCTCCAACATACGCATCCGCGACATCGGCGTCTCCTATCTGCTCCCCTCCCAGATATGCCGCCAGGCCTATCTGAAGCAGGTCAAATTCAGATTCTCGGTCGAGAACGTAGCCACCATCGCCATGGACAGCAAGGCCCACTACCTGCTGGGAGGCAAGGAGAGCCCCAACTTTGTATTCGGCCTCAACCTCGGCTTCTAAGAGGGTGTTAAAAACAATCCACTTTTACGACAACCAAATATGAAACTTATACATAATATACTGTCAAAAGTCGCTCTCGCCGGCCTGGTGCTCACGGCTACCTCGTCGTGCAACGACTTTCTCAACGAGATACCCAAGGGCCAGAAGATTCCTACCACCTGGGAGGACTATAACGCCTTTCTGCGCAACAACAATACGTCAAACTATGAGACCGAGCAACTGCTCTTTCTCCTTGGTGACTATTTCCGCTCTCCGGCCAATCTCAACAACAACGAGCTCACCCGCGCCAACTATCTCTATCTCGAGGACGTGAACCGCACGCTCATCAACAGTAGCGACAACATGGCCTATTACAGTGCCTACGAGATGATGTTTTACTACAATCTCATCATCGAGGACGGCATGAACACCACCGATGCCACCGAACAGCAGCGTCAGATGCTCGTGGCTCAGGGCAAGGTGCTCCGCGCCATGACCTATCACTATATCGTCAACTATCACGCCGACCAGTACTGGACCGACACCCGCGACAAGCTCTCGGTGCCCCTGCTCACCTCGGCGTCGGTGGAGGCTCCCTCGCCCCAGGGCACACTCCAGCAGGTGTATGACCTCATGCTGTCAGACCTCACCTCGGCCATCCCCTATCTACCCGAGTATGGCGAGACGATACTCCATCCCACCAAGGCGGCCGGCTATGGCATGCTGGCCCGTGTGCTCCTATCGATGGGCCGCTATGACGAGGCTCTCACCGCCGCCGAGAATGCTCTGGCCATCAACGACGCGCTCTATGACTGGGTGAAGTTTTACAACGACAACAAGGAACGCATCGAGAATACCACTGAGTGGAACGCGGCCACTACCGTCAATCCCGAAATGAACAATCCCGAGAACTATATCTATCATCAGGCCTCGTCAAACTACTGGCAGGGCCAGAGCGGCGGCGCACTCACTATCCCCGTGGAACGTGCCGAGAGGTTTGAACCGGGCGACATACGCCTGCTCGCCCACTGGCGTTACTACATCACCGGCGCGGGCGTGGAGTATTATCGCGGCATCTATGGCAACGTGCCCAACTTCGGCGGCATCCGCTCGGCCGAGATGTATTATATCAAGGCCGAATGTCAGGCCCGTGCCGGACAGTGGCAGGACGCGCTCGAGACGGTCAACAAGGTGCGCCGCACCCGTTTCCTTCCCGAATATTACACCGACCTGACCGCTTCTGACCAGACCGAGGCCATCAACAAAATCATTGACGACAAGGCCAACGAGTTTGTGCAGACCCAGGTGATATTCTGCGACTATCGCCGTCTCAACAAGGAGGGGCTCTATCCGCGCACTCTCACCAAGACCATCGACGGTGTGACATACACCCTCCGTCCCAACTCTCACCTGTGGATAATGCCTTATCCCATCCAGGTGCTTGACAACCCCGGCAACAACCCGATAGTCCAGACTGTCGACATGTAATCTCGTCAGGGAGATACAAAAGGACAAAAGTCTCAAAAGAAACAGAAGTTTTTTTATATCCTGCGCACTGTTTGCGTGCCATGAAGGATATAAAAAACTTCTGTTTCTTTTGAGACTTTTGTCCTTTTGTATCTCCATAGGAGCAAAAAAAATGACGCAGGCCCGGATGGCTTGCGTCATTTTTTATCCTATATAATGGTAATTATTCTACGGTCACTGATTTGGCGAGGTTACGGGGCTGGTCTACGTCCTTGCCTTTGCCTACGGCGATGTAGTAGGCGAGCAACTGGAGGGGTATGGAGGCCACGAGGGGGGTCAGACACTCGGGCACCGAGGGAATCTCGATGCAGAAGTCGGCGATGTCGTTCATGGCTGTATTGCCCTTTGACACGATGGCTACCACGGCTCCGCCACGGCTCTTGACCTGCTGCACGTTGGAGATAATCTTGTCGTAGAGCGAGTCGCTCGGGGCTATAATCACGCTGGGCATCTCATGGTCGATGAGCGCGATGGGTCCGTGCTTCATCTCGGCTGCGGGATAACCCTCGGCGTGGATATAGGAGATTTCCTTGAGCTTGAGCGCGCCCTCGAGTGCGGTGGGATAGTTGTAGCCGCGGCCGAGGTAGAGGAAGTTGTGGGCATAGGTGAATATGCGCGAGAGGGTCTGAACCTCGGGGTCACACTTGAGTGTCTCCTCGATGATTTCGGGCATTGCCTTGAGGGCGGTGGCCACTTCACGCACGGTGTCGGTGTCGATGGCTCCGCGCAACTGGCCTACGGCGAGGGCGAAGAGCGTGAGCACTGTCACCTGGCCGGTGAAGGCTTTGGTGGAGGCTACACCGATTTCGGGGCCTACATGGATATATGTGCCCGAGTCGGTGGCGCGGGGTATGGAGGCTCCGACTACGTTGCAGACTCCGTAGACAAACGCGCCTTTCTCCTTGGCGAGCTGTATGGCCGCAAGGGTGTCGGCTGTCTCGCCCGACTGGGAGATGGAGATTACGATGTCTTTCTCGTTGAGTACGGGGTTGCCGTAACGAAACTCGGAGGCATACTCTACCTCGACGGGTATCTGGCAGAAGTCCTGGATGAGACGCTTGCCGATGAGGGCGGCGTGCCATGAGGTGCCGCAGGCCACGAGGGTGATGCGCTCGGCCTTGAGGAATCGCTCTTTGTTGAGCTCGACACCCGAGAGCACTACGCGCGAGCAGTCGTCGGTGATGCGTCCGCGCAGACAGTCGCGCAGGGTCGAGGGCTGCTCGAAGATTTCCTTGAGCATGAAGGTGTCATAGCCGCCCTTTTCGAGCTGGGCCAGAGAGAGCTTGAGTTTCTGTATGTCTATCTCGGAGGGGGCGTTGGAGTCGATCGAGACTATCGAGAGGGGCTCGTTGCGGCGGATGACGGCAATCTCGTTGTCCTTGAGATAAATCACCTTGTCGGTGTATCCGATGATGGGGGTTGCGTCAGAGGCGATGAATGTCTCGCCTTCGCCGACTCCGATTACGAGCGGAGAGCTCTTGCGGGCCACTACGAGTGTGTCGGGGTCGCCTTTCTCGACGACAGCCACGGCATAGGCTCCTTCGACCTGCAGCAAGGCTTCACGCACGGCCTCGACGAGTGAGCACGACGATGTGTGCTTGATGTAGTCGATGAGCTGCACGAGCACCTCGGTGTCGGTCTCGCTCTTGAACGAGTAGCCATGCTCGGTGAGGGCTTCCTTGAGCACTGAATAGTTCTCGATGGTGCCGTTATGCACGAGTGCTATCTCACCGCTCTGCGACACGTGGGGATGGGCGTTGATGTCGTTGGGCTCGCCGTGTGTGGCCCAGCGGGTGTGGGCTATGCCGAGGGAGCCTTCGGTGCATCCGGCGGCTGCGGTCTGCTCGAGATTGGCCACCTTGCCGCGTGCCTTGTGTACGTTGAGAGAGCCGTCGCAGGTCACGAGTGCCACGCCGGCAGAGTCATATCCTCGATATTCGAGACGTTTAAGTCCTTGTATTAATATTTCATAGGCTCCGTTTGAGCCGAGGTATCCTACGATGCCACACATATAGCTTTAGATTGTAATAATGGTTTTATACAAAGTTACGAAAAATTTATTGATTAAACAATAAGCAATTAAGAGAACACTACGGTTTTGTTGCCGTAGGTGAGTATCTTGCGCTGGATGTGTTTCTCCACCGCACGCGAGAGCACGATTTTCTCGAGGTCACGCCCTTTCTTTACAAGATCCTCCACGGTGTCCTTGTGGGTGATGCGGACTGTCTCCTGCTCGATGATGGGGCCGGCGTCGAGATCGGTGGTCACATAGTGGCTGGTGGCTCCGATGAGCTTGACTCCGCGCTCAAAGGCCTGATGATAGGGCTTGGCTCCGATAAACGCGGGCAGGAACGAGTGGTGGATGTTGATGATGTGGTTGGGGTAGCGGCTGATGAAATCTTCCGAGAGCACCTGCATGTAGCGTGCAAGCACGATGAAGTCGACACCATACCTGTCAAGAATCTCAAACTCGCGCTGCTCCATCTCGGCCTTGTTGTCGCGCGTGACGGGCACGACTTCAAAGGGTATGTCGAACTGCTTGCCTACGATGGCCAGGTCGGGATGATTGGATATGATGACGGGTATCTCCACGTCCCACTCTCCGGCTATGTAGCGCGAGAGCAGATCATAGAGACAGTGTGACATCTTGGACACAAATATGGCCATGCGCTGACGGTGGCTCGTGAAGCTCAGACGATAGGTGAGCTCGTAGCGGGTGGCATAGAGGGTGTCGAAATAGTCCTTGAGTTTCTCCTTGGGTATGAGAAAGTCGGCTATATCCCACTCCACGCGCATGTAGAATATACCGGCGGCGCGGTCGACATACTGGTCAAGATAAAGGATATTACCGCGATTGGAGGTAATAAACTCGGTGATTACCGCTATGATGCCGGGCTGGTCGGGGCAATGCATGCGCAGGACTGCCGTATCAGTACGCTTCTTTTCCATATGACGATAAAATTTGGCTGCAAAGTTAGTCAATTTTCCCGAATATAAAAATCCCGGCGGGCGATATACCTGAAAAACACGCTGTTGCAGCCTCTTTGGCAACACAATTCAAGACAATGCGAAATCTCCGTTGTCCTGTATAAAATATGAAAGACACCCCCATGGCCCTGAGGGCTGCCGGGGATGTCCTTCTTATCGTTTCGCTCCGGCCTGCTGACCGGGGCGGTCACTCGGGCATGAGATTACTTGCCGGCGAGCTTCTCCTTAAGGCTTGCGAGAGCCTCGAGGTCGCCAAGAGTGGTCTTCTCGAGCGGAGTAGTGAGCACGGGGGTCTCCTCGGCTGCACGACGGCCACCGCCGCGACGCTCACCGCGTGCGTTTTCACGCTTGCGGGGCTGCTCGGCGCGCTCGCCCTTCTGCTCGTCCTCAAATGTGCGGCTGTGCGAGAGGATGATGCGCTTGGAGTCCTTGTTGAACTCGAGCACCTTGAACTCGAGCTTCTCGTCGAGCTGGGCACGGCTGCCGTCGGCCTTAACGAGATGCTTGGGAGTAGCGAAGCCCTCTACGCCGTAGGGGAGAGCGATGACTGCGCCCTTCTCCACGAGCTCGATGATGGTGCCTTCGTGTACTGAACCAACGGTGAAGATGGTCTCGAATACATCCCAGGGATTTTCTTCGAGCTGCTTGTGACCGAGAGAGAGACGACGGCTCTCCTTGTCGATGTCGAGCACCTGAACGTCGATGTTGGCACCGATCTGGGTGAACTCGCTGGGGTGCTTAACCTTCTTGGTCCAAGAGAGGTCAGAGATGTGGATGAGGCCGTCTACGCCCTCTTCGATCTCAACAAACACGCCGAAGTTGGTGAAGTTGCGCACGCGCGCGCTGTGCTTCGAACCAACGGGATATTTGGTCTCGATGTTCTCCCAGGGATCGTTGCGGAGCTGCTTGATGCCGAGCGACATCTTGCGGTCCTCGCGGTCGAGAGTGAGGATTACGGCCTCGATCTCGTCGCCTACCTTCATGAAATCCTGAGCTGAACGCAGGTGCTGGCTCCAGGACATCTCGCTCACGTGGATGAGACCCTCTACGCCGGGGGCGATTTCTACAAATGCGCCGTAGTCAGCCATAACGACTACTTTGCCCTTCACCTTGTCGCCAACCTTGAGCTCTGAATCGAGAGCGTCCCAGGGATGGGGGAGGAGCTGCTTCAGACCGAGAGCGATGCGCTTCTTCTCGTCGTCAAAGTCGAGAATCACGACATTGAGCTTCTGGTCGAGCTGTACAACCTCTTCGGGATGGCTTACGCGGCCCCAAGAGAGGTCGGTGATGTGGATAAGACCGTCAACACCGCCGAGGTCGATGAACACACCATAGGAAGTGATGTTCTTGACTGTGCCCTCGAGCACCTGACCCTTCTCGAGCTTGGCGATGATTTCGCGCTTCTGCTGCTCGAGCTCGGCCTCGATGAGTGCCTTGTGGCTTACCACTACATTCTTGAATTCCTGATTGATCTTAACGACCTTGAACTCCATGGTCTTGCCCACGAAGATGTCGTAGTCGCGGATGGGCTTGACGTCGATCTGCGAGCCGGGGAGGAAGGCCTCGATACCGAACACGTCGACAATCATGCCACCCTTGGTGCGGCACTTGATGAAGCCCTTGATGACTTCGTCCTTCTCGAGAGCCTCGTTGATGCGGTCCCAAGAACGTGCTGCGCGGGCTTTGCGGTGAGAGAGGATGAGCTGTCCCTTCTTGTCTTCCTGGTTCTCGATGAACACTTCTACTACGTCACCTACTTTGATTTCGGGATTGTAGCGGAACTCGCTCATGGGGATGATGCCGTCGCTCTTATAGCCGATGTTAACCACAGCCTCACGCTTGTTGAGCGAGATGATGGTACCTTCGATTACGTCCTTGTCACGCACGGTGTTGAGCGATTCATCATAGGTCTTGGTAAGCTCCTCGCGCGACTTCTCGCCCTTGGTCTCACCATTTGCATACGCTTCCCAATCGAAATCTTCGAGCGGGGAGTTTTTTACTTCTTCAGTCATTAAAACTGGATAATGGGGTTAATAAATAGGGTTAATTAATACTGCCATCGGCCTTTACCGGCACAATAGCGGCGCAAAGGTAGTAATTTTTTCCCATTTCGCAAAAAATCAAGCAATTAAAAAATGTTTTCCGAGGAGATACAAAAGCTCCATAAGCTCAATAAGAAACAAAAGTTATAAAAGGGGATACAAAAGTTTCATACGTTTAAAAAGAAACAAAAGTTTTTAAACTTATGAAACTTTTGTATCTCCTCCCCGGGTATGGCGGGGTGCGGAGTGGGGATAAAAAAAGTCCGCCCGGATTCCTGTGCAGGAGTCCGGGCGGACGGAAGGGGCGGTTATCTACTTTCCCACTTTCGCAGTATCATCGACGTGGTGAGGTTTAACTTCTCTGTTCGGAATGGGAAGAGGTGGAGCCCTCACGCTATGGCCACCTTAAGATTGTTCGCAGTCGCTGAAGGTCTATGACCGACGCGCTGTATAAGGTTAAGAGAGTGTCCGGAAAGCGACAAATCATTCACTCATTGCAACAACCGACGTATCACTTCGTCGACCCAAGGCTTTCTTGAACGATCTGTCCA
>NZ_CAJTCF010000021.1:27500-52909 GCF_910574735.1 Duncaniella muricolitica
TACGGGATGGTCCCCGCGGATTCGGCCAGGATTTCTCGTGTCCCGGCTTACTCAGGTGCCGTCTCTGTCAAGCGTCCGTTTTCGCCTACGGGGCTGTCACCCGCTGCGGCTCCTCTTTCCAGAGGATTCGGCTAACTTCATCTCATCCATTTGTTGACGGTCCTACAACCCCGGTCGGTGCCGAAACACCGCCGGTTTGGGCTCTTGCGCGTTCGCTCGCCACTACTTGCGCAATCGTTGGTTTACTTTCTTTTCCTCCGGGTACTGAGATGTTTCAGTTCCCCGGGTTAGCTCCCTCCTTTGGGAGGGTGGCACGGTCGCCCGTGTCGGGTTGCCCCATTCGGACATCTGCGGATCACAGGATATTTGCTCCTACCCGCAGCTTTTCGCAGCTTATCACGTCCTTCGTCGCCTCCGAGAGCCAAGGCATCCTTCATGTGCCCTTCTCTCCTTTCTTTATGACCTTTTTACTTGGTTACAATCGGTGTCACATACCTGACTTTTCGTCCGCCTTAGCTTGCGCTTCGACGGCCTCGAGCCTCAGTGATTCGTTTTTTATGATTGTTACTCGTTGTGTTTGATTTGCTTCACGCGATTCTTACTTCTGTAGAATCACGCTCGCTTCCCAGTATGTCAATGTCCTCTCTTAATGTGTGGAGAATAACGGATTCGAACCGTTGACCCCCTGCTTGCAAAGCAGGTGCTCTAGCCAGCTGAGCTAATCCCCCTCACCGTATGACGCCACAGCGCATACGTTGTAAGGCAATAGACGTCGAGAAAGCAGTCAAGAGGACTCTGTGCGAGTCATATTCTCCTGCCGTGTCTGAATTTCCTTCAGTGTCCGTGGCCGTTCTTCCGCGCTTGTCGCGCGGCGACTTCCGTCGGCTCCAGAAAGGAGGTGTTCCAGCCGCACCTTCCGGTACGGCTACCTTGTTACGACTTAGCCCCAGTCACCGGTTTTACCTTAGGACGCTCCTTGCGGTTGCATACTTCAGGCACTCCCGGCTTCCATGGCTTGACGGGCGGTGTGTACAAGGCCCGGGAACGTATTCACCGCGCCATGGCTGATGCGCGATTACTAGCGAATCCAGCTTCACGGAGTCGGGTTGCAGACTCCGATCCGAACTGAGACAGGCTTTCGAGTTCCGCTCGGTGTCGCCACCTGGCTTCTCTCTGTACCTGCCATTGTAACACGTGTGTCGCCCCGGACGTAAGGGCCGTGCTGATTTGACGTCATCCCCGCCTTCCTCACAGCTTGCGCCGGCAGTCTCGCCAGAGTCCCCAACTTTACTTGATGGCAACTGGCGATAGGGGTTGCGCTCGTTATGGCACTTAAGCCGACACCTCACGGCACGAGCTGACGACAACCATGCAGCACCTCGACACAGACCCCGTAGGGCTACCTCCTTTCAAAAGTATTCCTGTGTCGTTTGAGCCCGGGTAAGGTTCCTCGCGTATCATCGAATTAAACCACATGTTCCTCCGCTTGTGCGGGCCCCCGTCAATTCCTTTGAGTTTCACCGTTGCCGGCGTACTCCCCAGGTGGAACACTTAACGCTTTCGCTGTACCACTCAGCCATCATTCTGGCCGAACAGTTAGTGTTCATCGTTTACTGCGTGGACTACCAGGGTATCTAATCCTGTTCGATACCCACGCTTTCGTGCATGAGCGTCAGTTGCGCGCCGGTATGCTGCCTTCGCAATCGGAGTTCTGCGTGATATCTATGCATTTCACCGCTACACCACGCATTCCGCATACTTCTCGCGCACTCAAGGGATGCAGTTTCAACGGCAGTACGGGGTTGAGCCCCGCAATTTGACCGCTGACTTGCACCTCCGCCTGCGCACCCTTTAAACCCAATAAATCCGGATAACGCTCGCATCCTCCGTATTACCGCGGCTGCTGGCACGGAGTTAGCCGATGCTTTTTCTTCGGGTACTCTCAATGAGTCACACGTGACTCCCTTTGCTCCCCGACAAAAGAGGTTTACAACCCGTAGGGCCGTCATCCCTCACGCGACTTGGCTGGTTCAGCCTCTCGGCCATTGACCAATATTCCTCACTGCTGCCTCCCGTAGGAGTCTGGTCCGTGTCTCAGTACCAGTGTGGGGGACCTTCCTCTCAGAACCCCTACGCATCGTCGCCTCGGTGGGCCGTTACCCCGCCGACTAGCTAATGCGCCGCATGGCCATCCGCAGCCGATAAATCTTTAAACATCGGGAGATGCCTCCCAACGTTGTTACGCGGTATTAGACGGAATTTCTTCCGCTTATCCCCCTGCTGCGGGCAGGTTCCATACGTGTTACTCACCCGTGCGCCGGTCGCCGGCAGTAGTGCAAGCACTACCCCGCTGCCCCTCGACTTGCATGTGTTAAGCCTGTCGCTAGCGTTCATCCTGAGCCAGGATCAAACTCTCCGTTGTTGTTTATCTATTTTTCTTTTCTTTCAAAAATCAAAATGCGACAAACAAAAGTTTCATTTGTTGTTGCTTTCGCTCGGCGGTCTGTCCTTTGCGGCCCTGTGGACGCTGAATCTATATGGATATTCAGAATTGACTTGAGAACATCATTACCTATTATTAATAATGACTCTTGTACTACTTTCTATCTTGTCTATTGTAATTCTTTCAATGTGCTCTTTCCGCGCTTCCGAGGTATTCGGAAAAACTCTTGCGAAATGTTTTTGCAAAGTTATGAACAATTTTTCATTCCTGCAAATCTTTAACGAATTTTTAACATCGTTTTAACATTTCCATCTCAACTTTGAGATACTTGCCAGCGTTATTCCTTTTTAACCGCCTCACCGCTGTGAGGGGTGCTTCTCAAAAGCGAGTGCAAAGGTAGACACTTTTCATTTATCCTCCAAATTTTCATACCTATTTTAACACTTATTTAACACTTATTTTAAGACTCGTTTTTGACAATATTTTACATATATTTGAGTATCAATTTAATATACCAAACGCTCCTGCACACGCTTTTTCTGCCATTTTTCTTGGAATAATATTTGCATGCCCATCTACAATTTTCTCCGCTACCGAGGAAGCACTCTTTGCAACGAGGCGCATGAGTATATAACCCCAAATGCCATTAACAAAAATTAATCGGAGCATGAATGATTCACACTCCGATTAATTCACTATTGGTTATGCGTTATCTGCGGGGAATATATAATCTTGCCGACAGCCGGGAAGACTATTTGTTTACGCGGAAGCGGTCTTCGCCTGTGGTGAGGAAGGCTATAACCTGACGGGCGGCAGCAATACCGGCATTGATATTGGCCTCGGAAGTCTGCGCACCCATTTTCTTGGGTGTAAAGAACACGCGGTCGCCAAAACGCTCTTTGATTTCGGCAGCACGCTCAGGAGCCACGTCGGCAGCATATTTGAGATCGGGACGGGCATCAAGAGCACGTATCAGACCCTCTTCGTCAATAACCTCTTTGCGTGCGGTATTGATAAGCAGACCACCTTTGGGCATAGATGCTATAAGGTCGTAACCGATGGAGCCTCGGGTCTCGGGAGTGGCGGGAATATGAATCGACACCACTTTATTTTCACGATAGAGCTGCTCCACGCTATGCACGGGGGTCACTCCGGCCTCTTCCATTACCGCATCGGGGCAGAAAGGATCGAGAGCCGAGACACTCATCTCGAAGCCGCGGGCTATGCGGGCCACATTACGGCCAACCTGCCCGAAGGCCTGGATGCCAAGAGTCTTATCCTTGAGTTCTGAGCCGGAAGTGCCGTTATACATGTTGCGACACATCATTACAGCGAGACCAAACACGAGTTCGGCTACAGCGTTGGAGTTCTGACCGGGAGTATTCTGTGCGCTTACGCCATGGGCAGTGGCAGCAACAAGGTCGATATTGTCATAACCGGCACCGGCACGCACAACTATTTTAAGATTACGGGCTGCATCAAGCACTTCGGCATCAACCTTGTCGGAACGAATGATGAGAGCATCGACATCGGCCACGGCAGCCAAAAGGTCAGCCTTATCGGTATATTTCTCCAGAAGCACTAGTTCGGCACCGGCCCCCTCGATGACTTCACGCATACCGTCGACCGCAACGGCGGCAAACGGCTTTTCGGTAGCTATGAGTACTTTCATATCAATGCTGTTTCTCGAAATCGTTCATAGCCTCCACGAGCACCTTCACGCTCTCGATGGGAAGGGCGTTGTAGAGAGACGCGCGGAATCCACCCACCGAACGGTGGCCCTTAATACCTACGATACCGCGGGCTGCACAGAAGTCAACGAAGTCCTTTTCAAGCTCCTTGTATTCGGGAGTCATGACAAAAGTGACATTCATGATGGAGCGAGAGTCTTCGGCTGCTGTGCCGACAAACATCTTGCTGCTGTCGATAGCATCATAGAGCAGACCGGCCTTCTCGAGATCAATCTTCTCCATAGCCTTCACGCCACCCATCTCCTTATAATAACGGAGAGTCATGAGCGAAGAGAAGACGGGAAGCACGGGAGGAGTATTGAACATCGAGCCCTTCTTGATGTGGGTGCGATAATCAAGCATGGTGGGAATCACGCGGTCAACCTTACCGAGTGCGTCCTCCTTGACGATAACGAGAGTCGCACCGGCGGGACCGAGATTTTTCTGCGCGCCGGCATAGATAAGGTCATACTTCGATACATCGACAGGACGCGAGAAGATATCGCTCGACATGTCGGCCACGAGGGGCACTGACACGGTGGGATCTTCGCGAAGCTCGGTACCGTATATAGTATTATTGGTGGTAATGTGGAAATAGTCGAGATCAGCGGGCACCTCATATCCGCGGGGATAGAAGTTATAGTTGGCCTCCTTGGATGAAGCGAGCACCTCAACGTCGCCAAACAGACGTGCCTCCTTTATGGCATTGGCAGCCCATGTGCCGGTGTCGAGATAGCCGGCTTTGGTGCGCAGCAGGTTCATCGGAGCCATGCAGAACTGCAGACTGGCACCGCCGCCAAGATAGAGCACATGATAACCTTCGGGCACATCAAGAAGCTCCTTAACGAGAGCCTGAGCCTCGTCCATCACGGCTACGAACTCCTTAGAGCGGTGTGAAACTTCCAGGAGCGAAAGCCCCGTCTCAGCAAAATTGTTCACTGCATCGGCCGTATGCTTGATGGTGTATTCACTCAAGATAGACGGCCCGGCGTAGAAGTTATGTTTCTTCATATCGGGTAATGTTGGGTAAGAACTTGCACACGAAGTGTACGGCTGCAAATTTAGACAATTTTATTTAAAAACAATACGAAATAATGAAAAATTTCTTTAATCGCTATTTTTACACCATCGCTCGTTTTGCAGCGCGGCCGAACGCATCTCGGCAGGGTTGTCACACGGGGTCCATAACTCCCTATGGCCCAGCTCATCGGGCATAAACTGCTGGACCACAAAGTTGCCCGGATAATTGTGGGCATACTTATAGTCACGACCATAACCCATATCCTTCATCAGTGAAGTGGGCGCATTGCGCAGATGCAGCGGCACGGGCAGATTGCCGGTCTCGTCGACCAGTTCGAGAGCCTTGTTGATGGCCATGTAGGCCGAATTGCTTTTGGGCGACGTGGCCAGATAGACGGTACACTGAGCAAGAGGGATGCGCCCCTCGGGCCACCCGATCTTGTGGACGGCGTCAAACGTGGCGTTGGCCAGCAACAGGGCATTGGGATTGGCCAGTCCGATGTCCTCGCTTGCGAGTATGAGCAGACGGCGGGCTATAAACTCCGGCTCTTCCCCGCCGGCTATCATCCTCGCAAGCCAGTAGACCGCAGCATCGGGATCGCTGCCGCGGATGCTCTTGATGAAAGCCGATATAATGTCATAATGCATCTCGCCCCCCTTGTCATAGACCGCAGGATTTTCCTGCAAGCGGTTGGTCACCACAGCGTCGTCGATCACCAGCGGTTCGCCCGGAGGGGTTGACTGTTCGAGCAGGTCGAGGATATTGAGCAGCTTGCGCGCATCACCGCCGGCAAAGCGAAACAGCGCGGTGGTCTGCCTGACCTCCACCCCGTGACCGCGCAACACACTGTCGCGCTCAAGCGCGCTGTCGAGCAGAGCCTGCAATTCGTCTCGCTCGAGGGGTCTGAGAGTGTAGACCTGAGCGCGGGAAAGCAGAGGACGTATGACCTCAAACGATGGGTTTTCGGTCGTGGCACCGATAAGTGTCACCGTGCCGTTTTCCACCGCTCCGAGCAGCGAATCCTGCTGATTTTTGCTAAAACGGTGTATCTCGTCGATAAACAGTATGGGACGTCCCTGCGTAAACATGCTTCCGGCATCGCGGGCACACTTCTCGATGACATCCCTCACATCCTTGACACCCGAATTGACGGCCGAAAGCGTGTAGAAGGGCGCATTGACCGTATTGGCAATGATGCGTGCGAGTGTAGTCTTGCCCACTCCGGGAGGGCCCCAGAGTATAAACGAAGCCACCTTGCCCGACTCTATCATGCCACGCATCACTCCGCCGGGCCCCACAAGATGGGTCTGTCCTATATAATCGTCGAGCGAACGCGGACGCATACGCTCGGCCAACGGTATAGTAGTTGTCATAACACAAAATTAATCCAAACTTTGACACTCAGCAAAAATTAACGCCACAAAAGCGCGACGCAGTAGTGTTAAAGGACATTAATTAAATAAAGAATTGTTTATGTGTTAAGATTTTTTCATTAATTTTACCGCAAAAGAAAAAAGAAACAATGGAGGCAAAAAGCCGACTCGAAATCAAAACATTCCTCTTGCCCTCGTTGTTAGTTTATTACCCGGCCGAGACCGACAAGGTTGCGGCCAATTTATACTAACGTTTTAAACTATTGTCACAATGAGCGCACAACGTAACACAGGAACCCCCAAAGCCATGCGTAACGTGTTTGGCATCATAATGATAGCCATATACCTTGCCGTGGGTATACTCTTTTTATGCGGATACTTCAACATCCTCTTTCCCACCTGGACATGGGTACGCTGGGTAGGAGGCGTGCTGTTCATAGCTTATGGTGTGTGGAGAGCCTACCGCCAGTTTGCCGGCATCGACCCCGGTTACGGCAACGAGCCCGACGATGACGACACATCCGATCCCACATCATTCAAACACTGATCTGCAATATGCTTACACCCTTACGCCACAGCCTCTATATCGCCGCCGCATGCGTGGCCGCCATGGCCGTAACATCGTGCGGAGGCAAGAAAGAGCCCAAGCAGCCTACAATGGCCAAGATTGCCTGCGACGAGTCGTTTGAATACATAATGGAGCAGGAAATAAACGTATATGAATACATCTACCCCAAGGAAGATGTCCTCGCCTACTACGTGCCCGAGAACCAGGCCGTCGACTCCATCATGGCCATGGGCTCGGTGAAGGGTGCCGTAATCACCCGTCCGCTCACCGACGAGGAGGTCAGCTATCTGCGCTCGCACAAGAAAGTGGTGCATCAGCAGAAGATAGCCGTCGACGCCCTCGCCCTCATTGTAAACCCCGCTAACCCGGTAGAGATACTTTCCAAAAAGGATATCGCCGAAATACTCTCGGGCGACGTCACCCGCTGGGATCAGGTGGAGCCGTGCAAGCTCGGTGAAATCGACGTAATCTTTGACCATCAGGGCTCGTCGACCGTAAAATACATGCGCGACTCGGTGATGAACGGACGTCAGTTTGGCGCACACGTCTCGGCAGTCAAATCCAACCCCGACGTGTTCAAGGCTGTCGCCTCCAATAAAAACGCCATCGGCATCATCGGCGTAAGCTGGGTGTCGAGCGACCTCTCAGGCCGTCAGAAATCGGTCGAAGAGCTGGCTCAGGCCGTAGAGAAGAGCGACACGACCGCCCTTGAGTTCAACACCGACGTGAAAGTTCTAAAAATACGCGGCAACAACGAAGTGACCGCCTATAAGCCCTATCAGGCCTACATCTTCGACGGCTCCTATCCGCTCTACCGCTCGGTCTACATGGTGAGCACATCGCCGGGCGGTACAGTCAGCCACCGCTTCTACAGTTTTGTCACCGGATTTCAGGGACAAAAGATAATACAGATGACAGGCATCCTGCCCGCCACAGTGCGTCCGCGCATGGTGCAGGTGGAATAAACCGGCACAGTCAGGCAATACACCTTAATTATATATAACATTATTATATATAACTTATGACATCGGCCATGCAATAATCCACAATGTCGGACGTTAGTCATATTAATGACCAAAAAGCAACAATAAATATACAAAACAATAAATATAGTAAACCAACAGTGATGAAATTACGCACATTGTTCTCCCTCTGCATAGGAGGATTCGCGCTCACCGCGCTCGCCCAAGGCGGCTATCAGGATGGTGTCGACTATTACAACGCCGACCGCTTAGAAAAAGCTAAAATCATACTTGAGAAAACCCTCAACGACCCGTCGACCAACAAGGCCGTGTCATACTTCTATCTCGGTTCGCTCGACCTGCGCGACGGCAACACCCAGGGTGCCCAGACCAACTTCAACAACGGCATCTCGGCCAATCCCGAATATGGCTACAACTATGTAGGTCTCGGTGAAATCGCTCTCAAGGGCGGAAACAAGTCGGAGGCCGAAAAACTCTTCAAGCAGGCTCTCAACACCGACAAGAAAGACGCTGCACTTCTTGCTGCCGTAGCCCGCGCATATGCCAACGTCGATCCCGTGGCCTACACCAAGGAAATCAACAAATACATCGCCGAAGGTCTCAAGAAATCCAAAAACAAAGAGCCGCAGATCTATGTGCTCCAGGGTGACCTCGCCAAAGACGAGGACAAGGGTCTCGCAGCCGGATATTACGAGCAGGCTATCATCTATGAGGAGGAGAACGGCGACGTAAACCCCGAGGCTTACGTGAAGTACTCCAACCTCTACAACAAGGTCAACTCGGAATTCTGTATCGGCAAGCTCGTAGAGCTGAACGAGAAACTCCCCAATTCAGCACTTGCCCAGAGCGAGCTCGCCGAAAAATATTATGACAACAACCAGCTCACCCGCGCCGCCGAGCAGTATGGCAAGTACATGAATAACCCCAACCACTTCCAGGGCGACGAGCAGCGTTATTCGGGTCTCCTCTTCTTCGGCAAGAAGTATCCCGAATCACTCCAGGTAGCCGAGCAGGTTCTCGCCAAGGACCCCGACAACCTCTACATGCAGCGTATGGTGATGCTCAACAACGCCGCCCTCAAGAACTGGGACGCAGCCGAGACAGCAGCCCAGAAACTCTTCGCCCACAAGGACGGCAAGTTCACAGCCAACGACTACACCACCCATGGTGAAGTACTCGCCAACCTCAACCGTCCCGAAGAGGCCGTAGAGGCTTATCTCGCCGGCTACAATCTCAACCCCGAGAAAAACAAGGCCATCCTCGCCGACATCTCCGAGATGTACAACAAACTTGAGAACGACGCCAAGTCGGTAGAATACATGCAGAAGTATGTCAATGCCGGCGACGCCACTCTCAACGACTACTTCATCCTCTCCAACCGCTACAAAAACCTCGGTCTGACACTTCCCGAAGGCTCACCCGAGCGTGCCGAGGCTGCCAACAACGGCATCAAGTATATCGACATGGCTCTCGAGCATGCAGCCAACAAGGGTCCCCTCTACCGCAACCGCGCTACCCTCATCATGGTGCGTGACGGTGCCAACACTTCGCCCGAGCTTATCGAAACCTATCAGAAGATGCTCGCCGCCTACGACGAAGATCCCGCAAACATCAACAAGTATGCCGAGGCCTACAAGACCGCCTACATGCGCATGGGTTCATACTACATGGGCCTGGGCGACAACGAGCAGGCCAAACTCTTCTTCGGCAAGGTGCTTGAAATCGATCCCAACAACGAGCCCGTACAGGAAGTGCTCAAGAAACTTGACAAATAAGAGCGACTCACCCGCTTGAAATAAGGAAAACCCCAGGGGCCGGGCCGACGCCCGGCCCCTGTCTCTATCCACCCCACTACCCTCCTGCATATGCACACCGAAAATCTCCTCCAGATATACGCATCCAGCTTCCGCCAGAACTGGGAGCTGCCGGCACTGACCGACTTCGGCTCAGGGGCCACAATGACCTATGCCGACCTCTCGCGACGCATCGCCTCGACCCACATGCTTTTTCGCCACTGCGGCATCAAAGCCGGCGATAAAATAGCACTAATGGGACGCAACTCCATCTCGTGGGTCGAGACCTACATGGCCACACTCACCTACGGAGCCGTGATAGTGCCAGTGCTCCAGGATTTCAACGTTCAGGACGCCATGCACATCATCAACCACTCCGGGAGCGTGATGCTGTTTACCAACGAGACGATTTTCGACAACATGGAGTTTGAGAAACTGCCGGCCGTCAAAGCTGTGTTTTCGCTTGACAGCCGCAAGGTGCTTGCCGAACATCCGGCCAACAACCATGCAGCCGAAAAATTCATCGCCAGACTCCCCGAACGCATGCGCCGCACCTATCCCCACGGATTCACGAGTGCCGATGTCGAATATCCCGACATCGACGAGAGCGCGGTGGCCGAAATCAACTACACCTCAGGCACCACAGGCTTCTCCAAAGGCGTGATGCTCACTCTCGGCAACCTCGGGGGCAACGTGCGTTTCGGCCTTGAATCGCGCCTCCACTTCCGCGGCTCGCGCAATGTGTCGTTTCTGCCGCTGGCCCATGCCTACGGATGTGCATTCGACATGCTCGTGCCCCTCGCGGCCGGCACACATATCACCCTGCTGGGTAAACTCCCGACACCCAAACTTCTCCTCAAAGCCTTTGCACAGGTGAGGCCCAACCTCATCATATGCGTGCCCCTGATTCTCGAGAAAATCTACCGCAACAAGCTCCGTCCGCTGCTTGAGAAAGGCACCGTGCGCAACATGCTCCGCATACCCGGAGTCAACAAGATGATATATCGCAAGATACGCAACCAGCTCGTCGAAGCCTTCGGCGGAGAGTTTGAGGAAGTGATCGTCGGTGGCGCACCGCTCAATCACGAGGTCGAACAATTTCTCCACCGCATCGGATTTCCCTTCACCGTAGGCTACGGCATGACCGAGTGTGGCCCGCTCATAAGCTACACTCCGTGGCGCAAATTTATCCCCGGCTCATCGGGCCGCACACTGCCCAGCATCATGGAGTCGCGCATAGCCGACAGTCCCGACCCCGCCAACGTGCCCGGCGAGATATGTGTGCGCGGACAGAATGTAATGACCGGATATTACAAAAATCCCGAGGCCACCGAGGCTGTAATCGACGCCGAGGGGTGGCTACATACAGGCGACATGGGCACCATATCGCACGACAAAACAATATTTATCCGCGGCCGCTACAAGACAATGATACTGAGTGCCAACGGACAAAACATCTATCCCGAGGAGATAGAGGCCAAGCTCAACAACATGCCCTATGTGGCCGAAAGCCTCATCGTGGAGCGCGGCAAGCATCTGGTGGCCCTTGTCTATCCCGACTATGAGTCGATGGACCGCGACGGAGTATCGCACGAAAAGCTCCCCGACATCATGGAACAGGTGCGCAAAGACCTCAACAACGCCGTAGCACCCTACGAACGCGTCGATAAAATACAATTGATTGCCAACGAATTTGAAAAGACACCCAAACGCTCCATCAAGCGTTATCTCTACAATGCATAATCCCGACGACTATCAATATTCGCTCCCGATACGCGTGCGCGACTATGAGACCGACTCTCAGGGCATAGTCAACAACGCCAACTATCTGCACTATCTCGAAATCACGCGTCATGACTTCTGCGAAGAGGCCGGGACATCGTTCCGCGCCATGCAGGAGCAGGGCCTCGACCCGGTGGTAAGAAAAATCGAGATTGAATATCTCACCTCGCTCACCATGGGCGACACCATGATTTCATGTCTGCGCATGCGTCGCGACGGAGCACGCTTCATCTTTGAGCAAGACATCTATCACTCCGTCACCGGCGACCCCGTGGTCCGCGCCACCGTCACCATAGTGTGTCTCGAAAACGGCCGCTTGTCACGCGGCGACATCCTCGCCAGGGCCTTTACCGATTACCTTTAGTTTTAAAGAGTCTATAAAGGTTATAAAGTTAAAAGAATAGACTCCTGACACCGACAGCCCTCTCCCCCCCACCCTTTCACTCAAAAAATCAACTCATTTAACTCCTTACCCCTTTAACCATAAGAGCATGTCACTGGCCTACCGCATAGCCTTTGCCTCACTCCGGTCGCTCACCCCGGCACTCGCCGAGGCTATACTCGCGCGATTAGGCTCGGAGCAGGAGTTTTTTGAGCTGACCTCCGACCAGCTCTCGGCCATACTCGGATTTCGCAACCGTCTTCTCGACCGTGCAGTGCGCGACAAAGCCCTTGCCGACGCAGCCGATGAAGTGACATTCATCTCGCGCAACAACATACGCCCCATCTATTTCACCGACCCCGACTATCCCCGTCGGCTCAGGGAATGTGAGGATGCCCCGCTCATGATCTACACGCTCGGCGACTGCGACCTCAACGCCTCACGCTTCGTGTCAATCGTCGGGACACGCCACTCCACAGCCTATGGCGCAGCATTTGTCGAAGACCTCGTCAACGGTCTTGCCGACAAATGCGCCGACCCGGTCGTGATAGTCAGCGGACTCGCCTATGGCATCGATGTCGCAGCTCACAGAGCGGCCCTTGCCGCCGGACTCCCGACCATAGGGGTGCTCGCCCATGGTCTCAACACCATCTATCCCGCCTCTCACCGCGACATAGCCGCACGCATGGTGCGCAACAACGGCATGCTGCTCACCGACTATCGCTCGTGCGACAACATACACAAGGGCAATTTTCTTGCCCGCAACCGCATTGTGGCCGGGCTGAGCGACTGCCTCGTTGTAGTTGAATCCGATACACACGGCGGCTCGCTCGTCACGGCACGCCTTGCAGCAGCCTACTCGCGCGACGTCTTCGCATTGCCCGGGCGCACCACCGACCGCTACTCACGCGGATGCAACAGTCTCATCTCCTCGTGTATCGCAAGTCTCGTCAATTCGGCCGACGATGTCATCTCGTCGATGCGATGGCCGGTCAAAGCCTCCGAAGGGGAGCAACCGTCACTCTTCGACACCCCTGCGCAGCTCTCCGACGACGAGCAGGCTATCATCGACACCATTACCCGACGCGGCGACGCCACTATGAGCGAACTCATTGCCTCGGTCAACGTCTCCACTCCGCGTCTCATGGGCATGCTCATCGACATGGAGTTTCGCTCACTCATCACCGCCCTCCCCGGCGGCCGATACCAAATACGCCTAATCAATTAGTGATTATTAATTAGCAATTGGTAATTATGTACCAGGCCATTAACTACTAATTACTAATTACTAATTACTAATTGCTAATTGTTAATTGCTAATTACAAATTAAACATAGGTCATATGAAAGTAATTCCTCCCTCAGAATTAATCATCAATCCCGACGGCACTGTATTTCACCTCCACCTGCTGCCGTCACAGCTCACCGACCGTGTGATACTCGTAGGCGACCCCGCACGTGTCAACATGGTGGCATCATTCTTTGACACTACTGACTTTGAAGTCCAGTCGCGCGAATTTCACACCATCGGCGGCACATATCAGGGCAAACCCATCATGTGTCTGTCACATGGTATCGGCCCCGACAACATCGACATCGTCATCAACGAGCTCGACGCGCTGGCCAACATCGACTTCGCCACCCGCGAGGTACGCAGCCATCACCGACAGCTCACACTCGTGCGCATCGGCACCTCAGGCGCGCTTCAACCCGAGCTTAAACTCGGCACTCCCGTCATAGCCGAGAAGTCCATCGGATTTGACGGCGTGCTCAACTATTACGCCGGACGTAACGAAGTGGCCGACCTTGACTTTGAGCATGCCTTCTGCGAAGCCGTCGGCTGGAATCCCCTCTGGGCCAAACCTTACGTAGTGGACGCCGACGCCGAACTGGTCGAGCAGATAGGACGTGACGACATGGTGCGTGGCAACACCATCTCGGCCGTAGGATTCTACGGACCTCAGGGCCGTGAGCTCCGTCTGCCACTCTCCAACCCCGACCTCAACCGCCTTATCGAAGAGTTTCGCCACAACGGACGCAAAGTCACCAACTATGAGATGGAGTCGGCACCGCTCCAGGGACTCGGACGCCTCATGGGCCACCGCGCCATGACCGTATGCTCAATCATAGCCAACCGCATGAACTCCGACGCCAATCCCAACTACAAGACTGCCGTACGCGACCTCATAGCCACCGTCCTCGAGCGCATATGACATACCGTATGCCTCAGCGTTATAAACACTTAATTTTTGCCAACCCGAGTTAATACACGTTAAAAAATTGGGGGGGTAAAATATTGCTTATCTTTGCTGAATAGCAATTTTAAGTCAAATTTTTATTACTGTCCGCTAAACCATAAAAAGTCGAGTCCAACTTCTTGAAATATAGAAGTTGGGCTAACTTTTTGTATAGGACAAGCCCCCTTATCAGTTTTCAGTTTCTTCCGGCGGCGATTCAGATGCATCGGCGAGCATTATTTTCAGGTCTGCGTCGGGTTGATTGAGGAACTTTTCGAGATTTAGGTAATACATCAGCACGATTCGTACCATTGTCGCCAGTCCCGAGAAGCTCCAGCGTCTTGTCAGTTTGTTTTGCAGGACCGAAAGCAGCAGATTGGCTATAAGTGTGACCCATACCTGGATCTTGATGGCGTTTGCGCTTTCGCCGTAGAAGTATCTCAGTGGAAAGTTCTGTTTTATCTGTTTGAAAAGTGACTCGATCTGCCACCGACGGCGGTATATCGCCACAATTGTCTCCAAGGGCATGTCAAAATCGTTGGTAAGCAGAGAGATGAGTTTTGGCTTCTTGCCTTTCTTGATGTCTACGTATGTTATTATTCTGGCAATGTGGTTGATGCCGTCTTTACGGAACACTACAATCTGCTCACGATACTCCATCAGACCATTTGAATTCTGATGCATACAGTCGACAAGAATCTCATAACAGAGGTTTTTCTTCATTTTTGTGACATAGATGACGCCACGGTCTGTAAGTTCCTCGAATTTGGAGTAGTTGATATATGCACGGTCAAGAGCCAGTATCTCGTCGTGGCTGTAATGGCTTGGGGCGAGCATGAAAGAGTCGTTAGTGGCCGCCGAGGTAAACCGGACATCGCATGGAACGCCTTCGTTGGCATGGATGACCGAGTGCACTTTGAGGCCACCTTTCTTCTTTCCTGTCTTGGNATGCCGGCCAACACCCTTGAAAATGGCATTGGAAAAAAGCGAAATGGTCGTGGAATCAATGATGCGAAGCTGTTTTATCCATTCTTCCGTGCCATTGCGTCGGCTGTCCGATGAAAGGATTCCTTTATTGACATCATACAGATAGCGGTATACCTCTTCAAAGAAGCTCTCCGGGCGTCTGGCATTTGCGTCAGACAGAGTGCTGCGCCTGGGAACAGTTTTAATTCCGACATGATGCAGTTTACGTACCTCCGCCGTCATGGCGGTCTCTATCTCACGCAATGAGTCGAACCGCTGTATCACGGCATAGAGCATCGTCAACAGGTGAGTGAAGCCGTCAAAACTCTTTATATACTTCTCTCCGCCGTGTTTTCGGCTGATTTCAACAATTTTTTCGCGGTCGAGCGATTTTATCAACTGCCCATATATCGGCTGTCCGAAGAAATTACTACTTTTGCTCATGGTTATTCATGGTTTGTTTGACGACACCAAAAATAACTAATTAGGGCTGACTCCTGCAAATGGTAATCGACTTTTGTCGCTTGCCTTAGCAAGAATCAGCCCTAATTTTTCAATCGCTCAAAAAAAGTTTAGCGGACAGTAATAATTTTATATAAAAGCGCGTCGCGATAATCATGCATTTCTATCCTGACTTTATTCTATAATTGTTTCTGAGGATACATGTCGTCCCACCATGACGGATCATCCTGAAGATATTTGGTAAACCACGCAAGCATAGTGTCAAGCCACTTTTCACGCTTGTCAAAGTCGAGAATATGATGATCCTGCCCCTTGACAGCAACCATCGCGGTCTCCTTTCCGAGCAATTTGAGAGCTGTAAACATCTGTATGCTCTCTCCGACCGGTACGTTGGTGTCGGCATCACCGTGGAGGAAGAGCAGCGGCGTGTTGACTTTGTCGGCATTGTAAAGAGGACTGCGGGCCACATAGAGCTCACGGTCAGACCACGGATATTTATTGGCCATGCTCACTTCGCTGTAAGAATAGCCCCAATAACCTTCACCCCAATAGCTGGTGTGGTCGCTTATGCCCGCATGCGACACGGCAGCAGCAAATATATCGGTGACCGTCTGGAGATACTGTGTCATAAAACCTCCATAGGAGGCACCGCAACATCCCACCTTAGCGGCATCGGCATAGGGATGTTGGGCACAGAACTGTTTCACACCGTCGATTATATCCTGGGCCACCCCCTCGCCGGCCGTGGCAACATGACGCGACGAAAACTCCTGGCCGAAGCCCGTGGCCCCGCTGGGGTTGATGACGAGCGAGATGAATCCGTGAGAAGCAAAAAGGTGGGGATTGTAGGTGGTGTCAAGAAAACGGCCGACAGGGCTGCATCCGCCGTAGTAATATACTATGACCGGATATTTCTTCTCCGGGTCAAAATCCGGCGGAAGATTGTAGTAGGCATAGATGGTGTCGCCGCGGCTTCCCTTGAATGTCCAGTCGTGGGTCGGGACGATGTTCACCCCTTCGGTACGCTCAGGAGCAAGGTCGTCACGCAGCGTGGAGCGGAGTTTACGCGTGTCGAGTGTGTAAAGACGCGCGGCATTGTCGGCTCCCTGGCCATAATAGGCAAGAACCGGAGCGTCGGACGCTATGCCGTAGCCCTTGACATAATATTCATTCACGCCAAGCGACTCTACCTTGCCGGTGGAGGGGTTCACACGATAGAGCGGTTTGCTGTCGCGATGCTCGGCCGAGAAGTATATACACCCGTCGGCTCGGCTCCATCTCATGCGGTCGAGCGACGGATCAAAGTCGCGGGTAAGCGGAGTGGCCTTGCGTGTGGCGACATCAATAAGAAACAACTGATTGTCGACCATGCTCGGCACCATATCGTCGGGCAGATTGCGGCCCACACCTTCAAAAGCCTCGGGCGAACCTATCACTGCCACTTTGGTCGCGTCGGGCGACAGCATGGCGGTACCCAGAAAAGGCTCGCGGCTGCACACTGTGTCGACACTCATGTCGGAAAGCGAGAGCAGATACATCGACACGAGCGATGACGGACGTTTGCCGAGATTGTCTTCCGACACCTGAAACAACACTTTGTCACCATCGTCGGATATGCCCGATAGCCATGTCTGTTTATGACCGAACGTGAGTGGCACCGAGAGGCCGGTGGCAAAGTCATACTTCATCAACTGTCCACGGTCGCGCCATCCGGGCTGACGGTCTTCGGGCGTGATTATCTGATAGAGCCCGTCGTTCTTTTCCTTGGGCCCGTTGATTTTATTGGAATAGACAATGAAATCCTCAGTCGGAGCTATCGTAAACTGACGTGTGGGCAATCCGGCTGCCATCACTTTCTCCGCGCCTGTAGCCGGATCGACCGTAACGAGCTGCGTCTTGCCGCCACGTTCACGTGTGTAATAGAGCTGCTCGCTGCGTGGCATCCACGACATCGACCGATTGCCGCGCATAAATTCGCGACCGCTTGAAAGGTCTGTGAGCACATATTCCCATCCGCTGTTCTTGCCGTCAGCCTCGACATGATAATAGCCCGTATACATATATCTGCCGCGCGGCGATACCGACACCGAACCGATAAACCGGCCGGTAAAGATGTCGCGGGTACAATAACGGCGTCCGCCCGAGGGGTTGACGGTGAAATACTGTGGAGACGAGGTCTCGACGGCTACTTTGAGCGTGTCGGAGGCCGAACTGTCGGAGAGGCACTTCAGCACCACTTCGCGAGTGCGCGGAGTGAGCTTGAGCTCATTGCCCGAATATTTCTTGCCGTCGACATACATCTCATAGTTGCGGATGCCTGTCACCTTGAGACGGGCTGAAGCGTAATGGGAGTTGTCGAGCGTGAACGACAGCAGATGGAGAGCATCGCCCTTGGTGGCGGGAAGCACCGAGTCGGTAAACTGACGGCCGCGCGCCGCAAGGTCAAGCGAGACGGGAGTGGACAGTTTTGACCTGACCTCATACTTCCGGGCCGACATGTCGACACTGTCCATCATATAGGGCGATGTGACAGCATAGGGACCTGCATAGCTGAACGTCGTGACGTCGATGGTCTCGGCCGCACACACGGCACTGACGCCAAGCGCGAGGAGGGTGGGAAATGTACGCAATTTCATGATTGTATCAGTGTAATGGTATATGTAGTTACTTGTGAGGCAAAGATAACAAGAATTTCTGACGGCCGAAACACTATCGTACACAAAAAAAGCAGGGACACCCTCAATAGGGAATCCCTGCATATTGTATATCAAAGTTATGCTTCGAGGCAAAGATTAGGCCTGGGGCATCTTGGTGCGCTTGCCGTAACCATAGGCAGCGTCCTTACCGAGCTCTTCCTGGATGCGGAGGAGCTGGTTGTACTTGGCCATACGGTCGGAACGGCTTGCCGAACCGGTCTTGATCTGGCCGGCGTTGGTAGCAACAGCGATGTCGGCGATAGTAGCGTCCTCGGTCTCGCCCGAACGGTGAGAGATGACAGCGGTGTAGCCGTTACGCTGAGCGAGCTCAACGGCGCGGAGGGTCTCGGTGAGCGAACCGATCTGGTTAACCTTAACGAGGATCGAGTTGGCGCAGCATTCCTCGATACCACGCTGGAGATACTTGACGTTGGTCACGAACAGGTCGTCGCCAACGAGCTGGCAACGGTTGCCGATAAGGTCGGTGAGCACCTTCCAGCCGGCCCAGTCGTTTTCGCCCATACCGTCCTCGATAGAGTCGATAGGATACTTCTCTACGAGCTCCTGGAGATACTTGGCCTGGTCAGCACTGCTGAGCTTGGGAGCGTCGGCACCCTGCTTCCAGGTGTAGTCATAGATGAATGAGCCGTCGGCCTGCTCCTTGGCAAACTCCGAAGCAGCGCAGTCGAGACCGATGGTCACGTCCTTGCCGGGCACGTAGCCTGCGAGCTCGATAGCCTTGATGATTACGTTGAGAGCGTCCTCGGTGCCGTCGAGTGCGGGAGCGAAACCGCCCTCGTCACCTACTGCGGTAGAGAGACCGCGCTCGTGGAGCACTTTCTTGAGGTTGTGGAACACCTCTGTACCCATGCGGATACCTTCCTTGAAGCAGCATGCGCCGATGGGACGGATCATGAACTCCTGGAAGCAGATGGGAGCGTCAGAGTGTGCGCCGCCGTTGATGATGTTCATCATAGGCACGGGGAGGCAGTAAGTGTTGCATCCGCCGATATATTTGTAGAGGGGGAGATCGAGATAGTCGGCAGCAGCCTTGGCTACGGCGAGCGATACACCGAGGATAGCGTTGGCACCGAGATTGCTCTTGGTGTCAGTGCCGTCGAGAGCCAGCATGGTCTCGTCAATCTTGATCTGGTCGAGTGCGCTCATACCCTTGAGGGCTTCGGCGATGGGGCCGTTTACGTTGGCCACAGCCTTCTGCACGCCCTTGCCCATGTAGCGAGCCTTGTCACCGTCGCGGAGCTCGAGAGCTTCGTTTACGCCGGTAGATGCACCAGAGGGTACAGATGCGCGGCCACGTGCGCCGGATTCGAGGATTACGTCTACCTCTACGGTAGGATTGCCACGTGAGTCAAGAACCTCACGACCGATAATTTTTTCAATCTTCATAATTAGGATATATAAAAAATTGTTTTAACCTATTGCAATTCAGAAAATGCGATGCAAATGTACAAATTCTTTCATTAATTAGCAATTAGTAATTAGCAATTAGTAATTATTTTTTGAAGTTTTTACACCCTCGTCCCAAATTACTAATTGCTAATTACTAATTGATAATTGATAATTAGTACTCGTCCCAGCTCTTGATTTCAATCTCATCGAGCGGATGGGTCGTGAAAGCGTCGATATAAGCCGAGGCCAGGCGGGCATTGGTGAGCAGAGGGATGTTAAGGTCAATGGCCGCGCGGCGTATCTTGTAGCCGTTGCTAAGCTCGGTGTCGGTAAAGTTTTTAGGGATGTTGACCACCATGTCCACCTTATGGTCGTGCAGCAGCTCGATGGCCTGGGGCTGCATGTCGGACTGCGAAGGCCAGTAAACACGTATGGCGGGGATACCGTTGTCATTGAGATAGGCATGTGTGCCGCCGGTGGCATAGATGGTATATCCGCGGTTGGCCAGCTCATGAGCGGCGTCAAGAAGGTCGGCCTTCTGCTTGGGCGTACCGGTCGACATGAGCACTGCCTTGGAGGGGACACGGTTGCCCACCGAAATCATGGCCTTGATGAGTGCCTCGGACGAGTCGTTGCCTATACAGCCCACCTCGCCGGTCGATGCCATGTCGACGCCGAGCACAGGGTCGGCTCCCTGCAGACGCGAGAAGCTGAACTGCGAAGCCTTGATGCCCACATAGTCGAGGTCAAAGGCATTTTTATGAGGCTTCTCGACATCGAGTCCGAGCATGACGCGTGTGGCAAGGTCGATAAAGTTGATTTTCAGCACCTTTGACACAAAGGGGAACGAGCGCGAGGCTCTGAGGTTACACTCTATGACCTTGATATCGTTGTTCTTGGCCAGAAACTGTATGTTGAACGGACCTGAAATCTCGAGCGCGTCGGCTATCTGGCGCGAAATCTTGCGGATGCGACGCATGGTCTCGACATAGAGTTTCTGGGGCGGGAACTGGATGGTGGCGTCGCCCGAATGCACGCCGGCATACTCGATATGCTCCGATATGGCATAAGCCACAATCTCACCCTTGTCGGCAACGGCGTCCATCTCGATCTCTTTGGCTCCGGAGATAAACTGCGACACCACCACGGGGTGCTGCTTGGACACATTGGCCGCCAGACGCAGGAAGCGTGTGAGCTGCTCCTGATTGTAGCACACATTCATGGCCGCACCCGACAGCACGTAGCTCGGACGCACAAGCACCGGGAATCCAACCTCGGCGATAAACTCATTGATGTCATCCATGCTCGTAAGCTCGCGCCAGCGGGGCTGGTCGATGCCGAGACGGTCGAGCATGGCCGAGAACTTGTTGCGGTCCTCGGCATTGTCGATACAGCGGGCCGAGGTGCCGAGTATGTTCACACCCTGTCCGTCGAGACGGGTCGCAAGGTTGTTGGGTATCTGGCCGCCCACCGAAAGTATAGTGCCGTGAGGCTGCTCGAGGTCGAGGATGTCCATGACACGCTCAAAGGTGAGCTCGTCAAAGTAGAGACGGTCACAGATGTCATAGTCGGTCGAGACGGTCTCGGGATTGTAGTTGATCATCACCGAACGCCAGCCCTCGCGCTTGACGGTGAGAAGCGCGTTGACCGAACACCAGTCAAACTCCACCGACGAACCGATGCGGTAGGCACCCGAGCCGAGCACCACGATAGAGCGGTGGTCGTGGAGATAGTTCACGTCATTCTCACGGCCGTTATAAGTGAGATAGAGATAATTGGTCTGGGCAGGATACTCCGCGCCGAGCGTGTCGATCTGCTTGACCACAGGCACCACACCCAGGCTCTTGCGCAGGGCACGCACGCGCAGATTGGCCTCCTCGGCATTCTCCATATCGCCCTTGAATATCTCGCGGGCTATCTGGAAGTCGCTGAAACCCTGCTCCTTGGCCTGACGCAAAAGCGGCTCGGGCAGCGACTCGAGCGTGTCATAGCCGTGAAGCTCGGCGGCGGTGTCGATAATATTTTGCAGACGGTAAAGAAACCATCGGTCAATCTTCGTGAGTTCATGTATGCGCTCCACCGTGTAGCCCTTGAACATCGCCTGGGCGATGGCGAGTATGCGCTTGTCGGTCGGCTCCTTCAGAGCGTGCTCCAGTTCGGGAAGGTCACGCTGGTTGTTGCCCACAAATCCATGCATACCCTGCCCTATCATGCGCAGACCCTTCTGAATAGCCTCCTCAAAGGTGCGGCCGATAGCCATCACCTCGCCCACCGACTTCATCGACGAGCCTATCTCGCGGCGCACGCCGTGAAATTTTCCGAGGTCCCAGCGCGGTATCTTGCACACTATATAGTCGAGGGCCGGTTCAAAGAAAGCCGACGTCTCCTTGGTCACCGAGTTTTTGAGGTCAAACAGTCCGTAACCCAGACCGAGCTTGGCTGCCACGAAAGCGAGCGGATAGCCGGTAGCCTTGGAGGCGAGAGCCGACGAGCGGCTCAGACGGGCGTTGACCTCGATGACGCGATAGTCCATCGACTCAGGGTCGAAGGCATACTGCACGTTACATTCGCCCACAATGCCGATGTGGCGTATGATTTTGATGGCAAGTTTGCGCAGCCAGTGATAATCCTCATTGGAGAGGGTCTGCGACGGAGCCACCACTATCGACTCACCCGTATGGATGCCGAGCGGGTCAAAGTTCTCCATGTTGCAGACTGTGACACAGTTGTCAAAACGGTCGCGCACCACTTCATACTCGACCTCCTTCCAGCCCTTGAGCGATTTCTCCACGAGCACCTGAGGCGAAAACGCCAGAGCCTTCTCCACAAGTGACACAAGCTCCTCCTCGTTGTCGCAGAATCCCGAGCCGAGACCGCCCAGCGCGTAGGCCGCACGCACGATTACGGGATAGCCGAGGGCCGAAGCCGCAGCGATGGCGTCGGTCACCGAATTGACCGCCTCGCTCTTGATGGTCTTCACGTCGATTTCGTCGAGCTTGTGCACAAACAGCTCGCGGTCCTCGGTGTCCATGATTGCCTGGACGGGAGTGCCGAGCACCTCTACATTATATTTCTCAAGAATACCGGCGCGATACAGCTCCACGCCACAGTTGAGAGCCGTCTGTCCGCCAAAGGCAAGCAGGATGCCGTCGGGCTGCTCCTTCTTTATGACCTTCTCCACAAAATAAGGGGTCACGGGAAGGAAATATATCTTGTCGGCAAAACCCTCGGATGTCTGCACCGTCGCGATATTGGGGTTGATGAGCACCGTAGTGATACCCTCCTCCTTCATCGCTTTAAGAGCCTGCGAGCCTGAGTAGTCAAACTCTCCGGCCTCACCGATTTTCAACGCACCGCTCCCCAGCAGGAGCACTTTCTTTATATTCTCGTTACGCATATACCTTATTATATATAGGAGGGGTGACTAAAGCATGTTGATAAATTCGTCAAACAGAAACTCGGTGTCCTTGGGTCCCGAGCTTGCCTCGGGATGGAACTGGGCCGAGAAGTAAGGCTTCGACTTGTGGCGTATGCCCTCGTTGGTGCCGTCGTTCATGTTGACAAACAGCGGCTCCCAGTCGGCCGGAAGCGTGGCGTTGTCAACGGCAAAACCGTGATTCTGCGAAGTGATGAAACACTGCTCGGTGCCCACACGGCGCACCGGCTGATTGTGACTGCGGTGGCCATACTTGAGTTTATAGGTCTTTGCGCCGGCCGCCTTGGCAAGAAGCTGGTTGCCCATGCATATGCCGCAGATAGGCTTACCGTTCTCCATGGCCTTGCGTATGTTCTCGACCGTCTTGCCGGCCATATCGGGATTGCCGGGTCCGTTGGATATGAACAGGCCGTCGTAAGGTATGGTAGTGAAATCATAATCCCAGGGCACACGCACCACCTTGACGCCGCGGCGGGTCAGACAGCGTATGATATTATGCTTCACACCACAGTCCACAAGCACCACGGTCTTGTCACCCTCGCCGTGCACCTCCACTTCCTTGCACGACACTTTCCCTACAAGATTCTCCTTGTTAGGGTCATAGAAATCACAATCTTCTGCTCCTTCGACCACAATCTTGCCGAGCATCGAGCCATGCTCGCGCAGATGCTTGGTCAGCGCGCGGGTGTCGATGCCATACACGCCGGGTATCTTCTCCTCCTCGAGCCACTGGGCCAGAGAACGGTCGGCCTGCCAGTGGGAATGGGCAAACGAATAGTCCTGCGCCACTATAGCACGGCAATGTATATGGTCGCTCTCGTAATACTCGCTTACGTCATTCTTCTCCCTGTGAGGAGGCACTCCGTAATTACCCAATATCGGGTAGGTTGTCACTAATATCTGACCCTCATAGGAGGGGTCGGTCAGGCTTTCAGGATAGCCTGTCATTGCGGTATTGAACACCACTTCACCGGCCGTTGACGCTTCGTGGCCAAATGACTTCCCTTCAAAAGTAGTGCCGTCCTCGAGTATGAGGTGGGCGCGCTTGGACTGTCTCATTAGGGTATTGAGTATTATGTTACTTTTTCGGGCTACAAAGTTACTAAGTTTTTTGCGGCTTTCACCTCTTTTCAGCTATTTTATTGACATGATGTTTAAAACTTTTCATAAAACTTTTCATATCCGACGGATGTTGAAAAGTAATACAATTGTGCAATCATCCTCCCAAACTTTGCAATCCTACACATCATGAAGAGCGTCAAAGAATCCCTCCTCGAGCGGCGCAGCATACGCCGCTACGAACGCGAACAAGTGAGTCCCGATGACATGCGCCTCATTTTCGAGGCCATACGCAACACGCCCACAAGCTACAACGGACAGCAATTCTCGGTCATAGACGTCACCGACCCCGAGATGAAACTGAAACTCTATGCCCTCATCGGGCAGAAACAGGTCAAGACATGCAGCCACTTCCTCCTGTTTCTCGTCGACTACCACAAGATAAGCCTTCTGGCCGAAGCTCTCGGCGAGGACATGCCCGACTTCAACAACACCGTCGACGGTCTCGCCGTTGGCATCGTCGACGCATCACTCGCTATGATGAGCGCGGTGACGATGGCCGAATCGCTCGGGCTCGGATGCTGCCCCATCGGTTACGCGCGCACCGTAGCTCCCGAAGCCGTGTCCACCCTGCTCGGACTACCCAAAAAGACCTTCGTCGTGTGTGGACTCTCAATAGGTGTGCCGCGCGAAATGCCCGACCTCAAGCCCAAACAGCCTCGCGAACTGGTGGTCTTTCACAACCACTACCCCCAGGACGACCCCGAAATGACCGCCGACCTCATGGAATATAACGAGACCGTAAAGGAGTATAACCGCACCCGTGCCGGCGACAAGACCGACAACGACTGGGGCTCGCACATCATAGGCTACTATCGTGAAGCCATGAACTACGGCATGCTCCGGGCCCTGCAACGCCGCGGTTTCGACCCTAAGCGATAACACTCCCGCAGTAACTATTCAGCGGACGCGCCGATGTAGTCGCCGTTTAGAAAAGGGCGAGGATTGCGTTGTAGGGCGAGTTGCCGTGCTTCTTGGTTGTCTCGACGATTGAATGCAGATCCATAAA
>NZ_CAJTCF010000022.1:0-51329 GCF_910574735.1 Duncaniella muricolitica
GTCTTTCGCTAATTTTATCACCAATGCCTTGAGTGCTATCGCTGCTTACTGCTTTTTCCCAAAGAAACCGTCTATCTCTTTGGAGTTTGTGACAGATAACCAGCTAACTTTGTTCTGATTGCTTATATCGAACTCACGTTATTTTATCTGTAACCGTATTGCAGAGCGTTTCTTGGATGTCTCGATTGTGAATGCGGGTTAATGCATGTTAAAAAATCCGTGTTGCCGGTATTTTGTTTGTAATTTTGTAACCGTTTTTGCCGAAAGGTCTATCTGGTTATAGACAAGCCTTTTGACTATCTCTCATGTATTCGTTGCGATCAACGGATTCCAATAATCATTTATCTATTATGCAAATAAAAACAGTTTTGCTATCCTTGGCAGTTATGTCGGGGGAATGCATGCTCTCGTGTACATCCGACGATTTGACAGTGTCGCGTGATGAAAGCTACACACGAGAATTTATCAAGACGTTTGGCGTCGCTTCACGCAGCCACGACTGGAACCTTGCCGTGCATAGTTCCGTGTCGGTCATCACCACGGCTCCGACCAATGTCAGAGTCTATGCCGAAGTCTCGGGCCGGGCTTCATGGGCTGGATGAATGATTCCGGCATAAAAGACGCATGGTATGCCGGAGGCGACAGGCACGACCCGTCACATGTGGTGGTGCGTTGATAGTCCGCAGAGTCATGGCGCATGGTCGCGGCCGGCATGAGCTATTTGTTGGTATTTTGACCGTTTTACAAGAAAAATCATGCGTCGGGACCATAAAAATTGACATAAAATCACAGTCTGTCATGAAAGTGTCGGCCTGTGGTAAAATAGTATTATTTACGAGGGCAAATTTGTACTAAATTTGCTCTCGTAGTTTTTAGTAAAAGAAACCTGTTGAATCTATTACCGCAAATACCCATTACCTAATATCGTTATATTTCCCTCTACAGGACCACAAGTTTTTTTGCCTAAATCTGCATCCTTTTACCAAACCGACACATTTTTGTCAATTTAAAACCTTAAATGCTTATGATTAAAAATTTACTCTCAATCGCAGCAATGACATTCTTTGCTCTCGGTGCAAGTGCCGAGACGTTGGATCTTACTCTCGCCGACCTTGGTTCCGGATGGGGTAATGCAACATATGATGCCGCTACTAAAACTATAACCTACGTAGAAGCATGGGCCGGAAAAGGTTGGTGGCTTGGAGATGTGGATTATAGCAAGTATGACGAGGCTGTAATCGAGTTTGAGCCTACTACTTTTGATGTAAAGCTCGTTGTGGAATATGTGTCTGACGGAGCCCAAAGTTCTGATGCAACTGTTATGGCTGGAGCAACAAAAGTGACATGTCCGCTTAACGAGACCTATAAAAATGCTGTAAAGCAGATATATATTCAAAATTCAGCCGCCGGCTCTCTGACTCTCAAGTCTGCCTATCTGCAGAACTCGGTGCCATTTGACCCTACCAAGGATGTCGAGTTGTGGAGTGGCGACCATAATCTTGGTGGTTGGAGTGGTGGACAGCCTCTTCAGATTGCATGTTCACAGTTTACCGCCAATAAGATTGCTGTTGGTGACAAGATAAAGATTTCCTATACCACAACCACTGGCGGTTCGTTTAAAGTGCAGTATGTGACGCAAGGATGGGCATGGACCGATTTTCCTCCTTTCCTCGCTCTTGAAGGGGTAAATGCTGAATATGGTACATATTATTCATCAGCATCCGGCTCAATTGAGATTCCGGTTGATGCTGCGACTCTTAAGATTCTGCAGGAAGAGCGTAGTATCCTTATTGCCGGTGAAGAGAGCGTAAATATCACACAGGTAGATATTGTAAGAGCTGATGGCGGCGGCAGCACAGCCATCACCGACATCGAGGCAGCCGACGAGAACGCTCCCGTGGAATACTACAACCTCCAGGGCGTACGTGTGGAGAATCCCTCCAATGGTCTCTACATACGCCGTCAGGGCAACAAAGTGACAAAGGTCATCATTTGATCCGCTATAAGACGATTATAGCCATATACATAAAAACACTTTTCATTGACTTTCCAATAGGTTCGACATACCATTGGCACGAACGACGTGCTTGACATAGAAACACTATTCTTTTTTGGATAGACGTAGTGATTACGTCGCCCCCATCGACAGCAAAGCCGTAGCAACCTTTTTCCCTTGGTCGCTACGGCTTTATCTCTTGTCAATTATATAGTTAAAATCCCAAAATTTGGCGTAACATATCATTAATTTGCATAAAATCACGCATCTGTAAATCGCATATTATGGCTCAATCCGAAATCCCGGAGCATCATAGATTAATGCTCCTGGCATACGTGTCCGCAGGCATCCGCAACCGAACAGGCCCCACGCATGCCACTCTATATCCCGCATGGGCGTCCGTAGGCATCCTGTGCATACCACACTACATCCGCAAGGGCGTCCGTAGGACGCAGATTTGATAGTAACCGGGTACACCGAAGCGCAGCGGAGGTGTGCCCGGACAAATGACACAATACAATGATGGCGTCCGACAGGACGCCGATTATCGGGCATGATAGCTGAAACAGCCCCCTCTCACGATAACCGATGTCCTGTCGGACATCATTTCTTTATAGCGTGCCACTCCGGGCACACCTCCGCTGCGCTTCGGTGTACCCGGTTACGATCAAATCTGCGTCCTGCGGACGCCCTTGCGGGATATAGATTATCATGCATGGGATGCCTGCGGACGCGTATGTCAGGCAGAATTGGGGCGGGCATTACTATGTGATGCACCATAACTTCGGCTTGGTCCGTAAAAAACACAGCTCCGTATTTACAAGATTAACTCTTTTAACTCCCTCAACTTTCTAAACCATAAGAGCTTACCGTTTGCCACGGAGGCGGCGCATGATGCTCATACCCCACAGGTAGATGGTCGACGGAGCTGCCGCCATGTCGGTAGCCATCGTCTCGGCCATCGTCATAGGGGCCTCGGTGCCAAACTGGCTCGGATAGATAATCACCAGGTTGGTATTGGCAAAATATTTGTGCAGAAACTCGGGCATAGCCTCCATGTCGCTGTCAAACGACACCGCGGCGCGGCGCGAACTGATCACCACCAGCAGGTCGTCATCGGAAATCTCGTTGGACTTCACCACAAAATCATCGTAATCATCCACCGTGGCAAACGACATCGGTATGCCTATCTTGGCCTGGGCAAGCACGGTGCGTATCATGGGGACGGTCGCCGGCTCGCACCAGTATTCTACCTCGCAGCCTATGTGTCGGCACAGATTGCCCGTAGCCTGCACCCAACGGCGGAAACCTGTCTCAAACTGTGCGTTCTTAGGCACAGCCACCACCATGCGCGTCATGGTCTGGAGCGGTATGTAGCAGCGCGTTATGACCACCATGCGGTTGGTGGTCTGGAGCAGACGCTCTATCTTGTCGCCAAGAAACGAATCGATGAAAGCGTTGCGCCTGTGCAGACCGATGATTACCTCGGTGATGTCACGTTCGGCCATAGTGTTGAGCACTCCGGTGATGAAATTGAGATCAAAACGCTCTATAGGAGTGAGCGACACCTCCACCGACGAAGCGGCTCTCTCAGCCACCTCGAGCGAACTGTGGCTGATGGCGCGCGCCGAGGCCGAATTATCGTTGCGCACATGCAGCGCGTAGAAATCGCCAGGCACCGACGAGTCGGGAAAACGCATTGACAGAGCCAGGTCGACGATGCCGGGAGCCGTCTGAGGGCTCGACACGGCTATCAGTGTGCGCGGCATGGTGCTCGACTCGTCGCGGGTCAGCTCCTCGTCGGTCTGCTCGATAATCTGCACCTTCAGACGGGCAGCGGCCGCAGCGGTGCCCATTGACGAGACCGAGCAGGTGATGAGTATCATCACCACTGTGCCGTTGAGTATCTCCACGCCGAAGAGCCCCATGCTGTAACCGATGGTAACCACCGCCAGAGCCACGGCCGTGTGGGCGTTGGAGAGCTGATACATGATGGAACGGTCGGTGGAGGTGAGTCCGAACACCTTTTGTGTCAGCAGCGCGGCGAGCCATTTGGTCGACATGGCCACGGCCGACATCACGGCAGCTATATAGATGGTGGCCCATCCGCTTGTAAATACCTTCACGTCTATGAGCATGCCCACGCCTATGAGGAAGTAGGGGATAAAGATGGCGTTGCCTACAAACTCCAGTCGCCCCATCAGTGTAGACCTGCCGGGGATGAAGCGGTTGAGCACAAGGCCGGCGAGAAATGCGCCAAACACGCCCTCCAGCCCTATCCACGAGGCCAGGGCGGCGGCAAGAAACACCATCACCATGACGTAGATAAACTGCTGTATACCGTCGTGATATTTCTTGAAAAAGTAGCTCGTGAGGCGCGGATACACATAATAGATGCCCGCGCTGTAGATCACCAGATAGCCAAGCACTCTCACGAGCGACAGTATGGAGCCGTCTCTCACCACTCCGAGCACTCCGGCCAGCACGATGAGCGAGCCGAGCACGGTCACGATAGTGCCCGCGATGGCTATGATTACGGCCGGCGAGCGTGTCAGGCCAAATCGTGCCACTATCGGATAGGCCAGCAGTGTGTGGGCCGAAAACATCGACGCCAGCAGTGTGGCCTCGGGCAGTTGCATCCCCAGCACGAGTATGGCCACGGCGGCTCCGATGACCAGGGGGATGCCGAAGGTGAACAGGCCGAATACAAGCCCTTTCGACAGATTTTTCTTCAGGTGATACATGTCTATCTCGATGCCTGCGAGAAACATCAGATAGAACAGTCCGACCTGTCCGAACACCTCGAAACTCATATCCTTGTCGAGCAGTCCGAATCCGTGCGGACCCACAGCCACGCCGGCAAGTATCAGACCGATGACGTGGGGTATCTTCAGCCGGTTGAGCAGAAGCGGAGTCACAAGTATGATGGCCATTACCGACAGAAATATAGGCACAGGGTCGGAGATAAGCGGCGTGCGCGCAAGGATAGCAGTAAGGAGTGTCATTCTGAGTGCAAAATTACTCAAAATACACCATATTTCCAATAATACGCCGCCTCACAAACAGACAGTCAAGGGATAAGACAGGAGTACAATTATCAAGGTTTGTCGTGAGATTCAAAACTTCCGTGAAAGTACTCCTGTCATTTTAAGAGGGTGTTGCAACCCCCATGATTTAATCAGTTACCGCCAGGAAAGGCCCGTAGGGCCTGTGCGAGCTTAGGCCATGGCAAGCACCCGCGCAAGCGGTGCGCAGCCATGGTATAAAGACATATATAAGACGGTGCGCCGCGTAGCGGTGCCACAAAATGTCATGATGGTAATTCACTGCGACTTAACGTTTTGATACGCTTGTATTGTTGTACCGCTACGCGGCACATGCTGGGGATAATTGTTCTGTACCATGGCTGCGCACCGCTTGCGCGGGTGCTTGCCATGGCCTAAGCTCGCACAGGCCCTACGGGCCTTTCCTTGCTACAATAGTCTGCAAATTATCTGATTTCAGGAGTTTTGCAACACCCTCTTAAACCTCTTAATGTCCTGTGACGATGATTTTCTTCCCGCCCGCTATGTAGATGCCGGGACGCAGCCCCTCGCCTGCATGCGAGAGTGGAGCCTGCGACTTGACTTTCATGCCCTGCATGTTGTAGACGTCTACAAGCTGAGAACCGGTGTCGGAGGTTATCTCGCCGATGCCCGACGGACCGTCGGGCCGGTCGCTGAGATAGACACGTGCGATTTTAAACGGTTGATTGCCATACGACCAGAAGCCCGCTATATAGATGTGTGACGGGTCAAGACTCTGCCCGTTGCCGTCTCTGAGGGCCGAAAGGTCAAATACCGCCAGGCGGTTGTTGCCGAAATCAACGGTGGCCGGCTGGCTCCAGTAGTCGTTCTTGTCAAAGAGTCTGAATGACACTCCACACGTGTTGGCTCCATCCAATTCGGCTATTAGATACTTGTGGGCCGAGAGGTCAATGCCATTGGGATACTTCCATCCGGCAAATCCGTATTGGCCGGTCACGAAAGTATGGGTGCTCTGGTCAAACGACCCTTTTTCCCATATCGAGGGATTGATATATCGTGCGTGCATAGGAAAAGCCTCGCAGTTGAGGGTCATTCCGTCGCTGTGTGTAGTGCCGTTGAGAGTATAGCTGATGGTGGCGTGTGTGGAGCCTATCGCGTTGCCTGTTATGCGGCCGTTTTCATATGACACTATGTCTGGATTGTCGGTGGTGATGTCAAAGTCGGTGACAGCGTTAAGCTGAAAGCCCCCGGCATAGTCGGCCACCATGGCCGGCACAAGCGACGAGCCTGTCGCGATGAGGTAGCAGTCGCCGTCGGAAGGCAATGACAGCTCCATGGAAGTCGGGGCCGACCCGAGCGATTCGCCGGCATAGTCTTTATACCAGTGGTATACCGGCCACGGACATGCCTCCGGGTCGTTGAGAAAGGTGTAGCCTCCCGCGCTGCCCTGAGTGCCGGTAAATTTGGCCAGATGCTCGCAGCCCGTAAACAGCAGCCAGCTCACGTTGCCGCAATTGTCGGCTATAATCTTGAAGTTGCCGCCAAATCCGTCGCCAAACATTTTGCCGGTAATGCTTTTGCCCCACGAAGCGTTATATTTCGACGGAGCCCAGTCCATCTCGGTCACCATTATCGGGGCAAAGTCGGCTACGGGACCTACCTGTGCGTCCCATCCGGCCGAGAATGCCTCGAAGCCTCCGCCATAGCTTCCTCCGAGCTCCTGGCTCGGCTCCATGGCGTCGCTGCCATACCATCCCGGATAGACATGTACAGCATAACCTATATTGTCACCTTTGACGGGATATTTGGCAAATCCCGCATATTGCGACTGATAGCCTGTGCCGGGTATCCATAGTATGTTGTCACAGCCGTTGCCCCTCATGATATCGACAATTTCCTGAAAAAACTGTGACAGATTTTTGAAACTGCCGTCCGACCATGACGTATAGTTGCCGTCGGTGCCTTTGATTTCGATCGGTTCGTTGGCAAGCTCAAACATTATGTGCGGATTGCCGGTCAGGCGGCTGTGTGACGACACATGCCCCCACACTTTTTTGAGATATTTGTGATAGTCATCGCCCACGGCTATCCTGGAGGGGCACACGCCCGGCGGTCGCATCACAACATAAAGCCCTTTTGAGACGGCATATTCGGCCATCGGGATAAATACTTCATCAAGATATCTGGTGAAGCGTGAGAAGTCAAACGCCGAGATGTCATGTTCGCCCTCTGTCTTGACTCCCGGAGTGTTTGACCAGTAGGGGTCCATGTGCAGACGTATGAAACTCATCTTCCATCCGGCCGCGAGGAGTTGGTCGATTTTCTCTTTGTTGTATCTGAGACATGCGTCAACGTCATAGTTTCCCCACTTGGTGTTTTGCTCGTTGAACCACGGACTGTATGTCTGGGCAAAGCCGTGGAGATTGACCACATTGCCGTCAGAATCTTTCAGGTATCTTCCTTCCACGTGCAGGCGGGGCATCGGCATACCCGGCCATCCCGACGCCGTGACTGTCGCGCATAGCAGCGACACGCCGGTCAAAAGCTTTCTTATCAGGTGCATGACTGTTATGATATTTGGTGTGACGTAAAGGTATGACAAATCCCGCACACCGGCATGTGTCGATGTGTGGGATTCGTATGGATTTGTAATATGTCTTTAGATATGTATAGGGGTGGGCACGTTATGGATTGACGTATGTGTTTGATTTGGTTACATCTCTGCCAGATTGCTTAATGATTGCAGTATGGCGGTCTCTTTGGGGAGCTGAGGGGCGGGGCGCGAGGCATCCCACGGCACTCCGGGCAGCAGGGCCGTCCGGCATCCGAGACTGTGGGCGGGAAGTATGTCCTTGTCAACGCTGTCGCCGACCACGAGCACTTTGCCGGGGTCGGTTATGCCGAGCGCGCGCAGGCCTGCGCGGAATATTTCGGGGTCGGGTTTGCGTATGCCGGTCTCGCCGCTGTCGATGACTGCACGGAAGAGGTGTGACACTCCGAAGTCGGCGAGCACCGCGCGCAGGTTGCCGTAAAAATTCGAGACTATTGCCAGTGGATAGTCTTCGGCCAGGCGGCGCAGCGTCACGGCCGACTCGGCCACACATTCGCGCGCGCTGTCGTAACACCTGCGGCCTATGGCCTCGTGCAGCTCCGGTGTGTATATGTCGAGATAATCGAGCTGAAGGCCGATTTTCTTGCGCATGACCTCGAGAAACGTATCTTGCGGACCGATACACTGCTCGCGCTCGAGAGCGCGCTCAGCGTGCACGTATGCCTCTCTGAACGCCTTGCGTGTCACCTCGGCTCTCTCCGACACATAAGCGCGCCATATCACCTCGCTCCAGTGGTCGCCGCGGCTGTCGAGCGTGCCGCCGTAGTCAAATATTATGCCCTCGGTCTCTTTCATCGCGCTGTAAGCTCTCGGGTCAGACTGCGGCATATGCTCTCGTGACGCCACACCATGTAGGCATAGATGGCGTTGAGAATGGTGAGTTCGTAGACAAAGTAGAGCCACGGCTCGCCGAGCAGAAGGGTGATGAAAAGGCCTATGGTGCGCCAGTTGAAGGTCAGGATGTTGGTATACTTCATCAGTGGGAGCGAGAGACTGCGGAAACGGTCGCGGAACTCCACTGGGATGCGGCCGTCGGGATAACGCTCTTTGAGCGCGCGGCGCAGCCCCTGCATGGCGGGCGATGACGCTTCCTGGCGGCGTGTGTAGCCGAGATAGGTGGTCATGGTGAGCCGACGCCAGAAGTTGCCGCGCCACGTCAGGCCCGACTCCTCGAGCTGGCGGCGCAGGTCGGCGGCATTGTCAAGCTCGCTTCCCTCCTCGCCCTTGAGAAAGTAGAGGTGAAACTGGCGGTAATAGTCGGCCATCGAGGCCTGGCGTGCATGGCATATGCCGGCCGCTATGGCCATGGTCCACATTATCCAGTGGTGTGACTCGAAGAGGCTGACGGCCTGGTTTTCGCGCAGCACGATGGCTATGTAGATGGCGGCAAACCAGAAGTCGCCGCTAAGCCCGTCGAGTATGCGCCCGAGGCGTGAATATTGCTTGGTGAGCCGGGCCAGTTGTCCGTCGGCACTGTCAAACGAGTTGGCCCACACGAGCAGCAGCATACCGATGACGTTGATCCACAACTGAGGGTAGTAGAAGAGTATTCCGGCTCCCACACCGAGAAATATCGAGGCGATGGTGATGGCGTTGGGGGTGACACCGACGCGTGCGGCCAGCCGCGCCCACATGAATCCTATGGGGCGGTAGAAGGCCAGGTCGATATGCTCCTCGGTGTCCATCGACTTGAGCGACTTGCGATATTCCTCTCTCCAGCCGCTCACCTTGCGATGTAGTTTTTATAAGCGTTGATAAAACGGCCGAAGGCTCCGATGCGCATGAGCCCCTGCTCGAATATAAGCCAGCCGACAATTGTGACGCCGATGCCGGCGAGCACGTCGATGATATAGTGGTGGGAGGTGTAGACGGCCGTAAACCATATGCCGAGACATATCACGGCAAAGAGCACACGCAGCCACACGCCACACCGCGCACGCAGCGAGTAGATAAACGCTATGAGCATATAGGCGGCATGAAGCGAGGGGAGGGCGGCAAACACGTTGGAGTTGCGCGAATAGAGACCGTCAAAAATCCCTACGCCCATCATCTCGTCCCAGCGTCCGAGACCGGCTGTCTCGCCGTGTGTGCCGGGGATGAAGTCAAATCCGTGCATGGCCACATACCACGGCGGAGCGGCGGGATGCACATAATAGAGGGCAAAGCCTAAAAGATTGACAAAAAGGAATACGAGTGAGAAGTGGAGATACACCTTGTATTGTCTGTCGAAATAGAGCCACAGGCCGAAGAGTATCGGCACCGGCACCCAGCACAGGTAGAAACATCCGGCCAGAAAGTCGAGCACAGGGGTCGTGTGCATTGCCCACCACTCGTTGGGGGTGACGATTGTGCCCGCTACGGCCTCGTTGGCGGCCGGCAGGGTGATGCCGAAGAGTGACGACTCGGCGGAATAGAGCCCGAAGATGTCCACCGGGTTGACCTCATAGTTGGGGCAGATGTTCATCCAGTCATAGGAGATGCCGAAGACTATAAACGGCAGCAGGGCCACGACCAGTTTTCTTGTAACGCCTGTGACAAGCAGCATGGCCGCGAGAAACACCGCTATATACAGGTGCTCGGGCCGGAATCCGACAAAAGTGGCGGTGACGGCAAGCCACACCACAAGGCTGATGACTATGATGGCACTTTCGCGCTTGGAGGGAAACTGCATTTTACGGAATATGTTCAAATTTCTCGGCCGCTGACACAGCGGCTAAACTTTAAACTCTCTAAACTACAATTGCTTGCGCACGTGGTTGATGCGGGCAAAGGCCGTAATGTTGGCAAACACCGCTATGATGCCCATGCACACGATGAGAATAGTGGTGGCGTCAAACTCCGCCGGGCTGACACACTGGCCGGTGATGCCCGTGGCGAGCGCACCGATGCTGGTCACCACCACGCGCTCGGGACGCTGCATGAAGCCAACCTTACACTCGAGGCCGAGGCCTTCGGCGCGGGCACGCACGTAGCTCACCATGATTGAGCCGACAAGAGCGATGAAAGTGATGAGCGCGCCGCCCACATAGCCGGTCTGTATGAGATAATAGCTGATGCCGCCGAGAGTGAAGAGCTCGCAATAGCGGTCGAGCACCGAGTCATACATCGCGCCGAATGTCGAGGCCATGCCGCCAAGGCGTGCCACCTGGCCGTCGAGCATGTCAAAGAGCGAGAAGAGTATGATGATGGCTCCGGCCCATGTCACAAGGTCATAATTCATGTTGGTGGCCGAGCCGGTATATCCGGCATAGACGAGCAGGGCCGCCGCCGCGATATTGCCGAGCAGACCTATGGTCGTGACTATGTTGGGGGTGACGCCCATGCGTATGAGCAGTCTTACGAAGGGGTTGATGACACAATAGATGCCCTGCTGGAGAGCATCGCGCATCTTCTTGAAAGTTGATGTCTTGGGTTGCATTGTGATATCTGAATCGGGCATAGAGATACGTATGGAAAATGATTGGTAGCGTTGGGTATATATATCGATGGGATTTCAGTCGTGGGAATCTATGTCACTTGTCTGAACCGTTCTTGCCGGGGTGCATGAACAGATCGACAAATCTTATGGCATAGGGGTCGATGCGGTTGTGACGGTATACAAAGTTTTTCTGCATGAGGAAGTTCCAGAATATCGACACTATGAGCGAGACGCTCAGTCGGGCCGCCGCGTAATATCCGTTGGGTTTGAAACCCATCTCTTCGAGAAAACTAAGCTGGTTGAGCAGCTCGAAGGCGGCCTGTGTGCCGTAGACGTTGAGCAGCAGCGAGCCTAACCATACGAGCGAATATTTCACGGCCACGGCCTTGACCGGTATGTCGGTGGCATGGAATGTGAAGCGGTAGTTGATGCAACAGTTGACTATGCCACCACACACCGCGCCGATGGCTGTGGATATCCACGGAGCCAGATGGACAAAGGCAAAGAACACAAAGCCCACGCCCATGTCGATCCACGAAGCGATCTGTGATGACACCGACGAGCGCAGAAATGTCGACACGATGTCACCGCCGTTGATAAACTTATCCTTTATTTTTGATATGCTTTTTGTTGCCATTTTTGTTGTCGGGTTTGTTATTTGCGCTTTTTGATTTCGGCGAGAATCGCACGGGCTATCACGCCCGAGGCCTCGACGCGACAGGGCGCGAAACTGGGCCAGTCGTTGAAGTCGATGATGGAAAAGTTGCCCTCGGGGTCGATGATGGCGTCGCCGCCATAGATGCGTATGTCGAGTATGTCGGCCGCGCGGTCGCAGGCGTCGCGAAACTTGTCGATGTCAAATCTCGCCTCCTCGCCTCCCCGTCTCGGGGCTTTGTCATCGCCTTTTGACGAGTAGGTTTTCTCGAAGGGGTAGAAGCAGTAGAAGTAGTCGGTGTCTCTCACTCCGTAAAATTTCACCTGGTCGCCATCCAGGTGACGGTTGATGACGGCACGCTTGATGCCGCGCAGAAAGTATTCCTGAAGCACTTCCTGAGCCTCTTCGGGATGACGCACATAGGTGACGTCCTCCTTGTGCATGGCATACGTGTCGCCGCGCTTGATCCAGGCGCGCTCCATGCCGATGCGCTCCATCTGCTCGGTGACGGTCTGGTTGGTGTTGACCATGAGGCTTTCGGGATAAGGGATGCCTGAGCCGAGGAGGATGCGTGTGAGGCGTTCGCGAGTGCAGTTTTCCACTCCGTAGCCCGAGTTGATTACGAGGCGGCCCGAGTCTTCCATGGCCTGGAGTATGGGAAACGAGCGTTGGTCGCGGCACATGTGTATCACTATCGGCTCTTTGACGGCTCCTGCTATGAGCTGTTCCTCCGAATAGGTCTTCACCTGGCAGCCACGCTTGCGCAACTGTTCGCACGTGAGGTTGATTATGGCCGCGTCGTTGCCTATGTGGTTGGGCGAATAGGCTCCGGCGCGGAGTATTGCTGCTATTTTAGTGTCGGCCATACTGTTATTTGCCCTGCGGGCAAAGGTTATGAGGTTATAAGGTTATGAGGTTATGGAGGAGAGCTTTGTTTTTGCCTTGCGGGCAATGGTTATGGGGCCGGGGAGAGGAGGCGGGCCGCTTTGTCGATGTCGGAGGCGTGGTCGATGTCGATTATGAGTCCGAAAGGCCACGCCTTGAGCCTCATGCCTGAGGCTACGAGCGCGCGCTGAAAGTCACGCATGCGTGTCTTGCCGGCGGCCATGCATTCGTCGAGTATCTCGAGCGCGCTCTCGGGTAGGGCGTATATGCCGCCCGAGATGTAGCCGGCTCCTTCGACGGGGGTGTCGAAATAGCCGGTGACGGTGCCTTCACGGTCGGCTGACACGTAGAGAGGCTTTTCGTCGTCGATATAAGTCGTGACTCCCATATAGCCGTCATACGTGCCTGTGTCGGCGGCATAGGCGTCAATATAGCGGTCAAACTCGGCCGGGTCAAACACTGTGTCGACTGTCGTGAGGCAAAACCGCCCGCACCCTTTCAGGCAGGGGGCGAGCCGGTGCAGACTGTGCATTGAGCCGGGAGTGGAGGCCGTCACTACGTGGTCGGCGTCAATCTCCGGGGCACATGCAGCTACCTCCGGACTTATGATTACACTCACGCTCTCGCAGTCGTGTCGCGAGCGGAATATTCCTGTCAGCCGCTCTATCAGTGTGCTCCCGCCGACACGCACCAGCGGCTTGGGGACATTGATGCCCTCATGCTTCAGGCGTGAACCTTCTCCGGCGGCGATAATGGCGTAGTGCATGATTGGTTGGCTGTGGTGTGATGACGGTCCCGGCTGTCAAGAGCAAGCGGGTAAAAACCGGCGAGGGGCTAAACTCCTCGACTCTAAACTCTCAACTCTGAGTAATCGCGTTCACGCGATTACTCAGAGCGTCCGCGGTCAAAGTTCTGCTTGCGCAACGGATTGGCTGTGGCGTCGGCTTCGCGACGGCGGTTGCGATAGATGTCGAGTGCCATGTAGATGGCCTCGCGCAGCGACTGTGGGTCGGCCGAGCCTTTGCCTGCGATGTCAAAGGCTGTGCCGTGGTCGGGCGATGTGCGCACGGCCGGAAGTCCGGCTGTGAAGTTGACACCGCGCTCGCCCATGAGCAGCTTGAAGGGGATGAGGCCCTGGTCGTGATACATGGCCAGGATGCCGTCAAACTTTTTGTAGGAGCCGCTTCCGAAAAATCCGTCGGCCGGATAGGGACCGAAGGCAAACACCCGTTTCTTGTAGGCCTCGGCCACTGCGGGCGCGATGATGTCGTTTTCCTCCGAACCTATCACGCCGTTGTCTCCGGCATGGGGGTTGAGCGAGAGCACGGCTATACGGGGCGAGTGGATGCCGAAATCGGATATGAGCGAGCGGTTAAACCGCATGATGCAGTCGGCCACAGCCTCTTTGGTCACCTTTGGAGCCACGCCCGACAGCGGTTCGTGGATGGTGACGAGGGCTACTCTGAGTTCCTCGCCGGCCATTATCATCATGGCTTTGGCCGAGCCTTGTCCCAGACGGTCTTCGAGATACTCGGTGTGGCCCGGAAAGGCGAACTCTTCGCTGTGGATGGCGTCTTTGCTTATGGGACAGGTCACGAGCACGTCGATATTGCCCTCGCGTAGATCGGCCACGGCGCGGTCAAGCGCGGCGAGTGCGGCGGCTCCGGCGGCCGGCGTGCATTTGCCGGGCTCGGGCACCACGGTCTCGTCGACCACATTTATTATATAGTTGTGGTCGCCGTTGGCCTGGGATGCGTTTTCTATCTGAGTGAACTTCACCTCGGGCAGCTCCATCATCTTGCGGTAGGAAGCCGCAATCTTGGCCGAACCATACACCACCGGGGTGCATATCTCGGCTATGCGGGGATCCTCGAGGGTCTTGAGGATTATTTCATAGCCGATGCCGTTGATGTCTCCGTGGGTGATGCCCACTTTTATCTTGTTTTCCATAAAATAGTCTGTTGGGCTTGATAGCCCGGCTTATCGTTGTTCGATTATCGAGACGATGCGGTCAAAGTTGACTCCCATCTCCTCGAGGTCGCTGATTATTGCTTCGGCGTCACCTCCCGCGTCGGCATAGTCCTGAAGGAGATACACCATGTAGTAAGTCTCGGCAAAGCGGTCGGTATCCTGAAGTGTCGCATACTGCCAGGGCGCGAGGCTCTGGTAATATTTCACATTGGCTCCGTAGCGGCGCAACTCCTTCTCGAGAAGCTCGAGGGCGTGCTGCTTGAGCTCGGGACGCTCGGTGGCCATGCCTATGCGGGCATAGATCTGGGCCATCTTCTGAGGTATCTGTATCGCGTAGGGCGATGCGGCCTCGGGGAGTTTCTCCTCCATGAGCTTGAGCAGCGTGTAGGCCTTCTCGTAGCGGTCGGCCTTGTAGGCCGCGAGAGCCGCGCGGTCGGCCTCGTCAGTGACGGTGCTGTCGGCACGCTCGGCCATGACAGCCTCGTTGATGAGGGCGGTGGCTGCGGTGAGTATATAGGAGCGGTGGGTGGTGACCATGCGGCGCACTGTCTCGTCGAGATATATCTGGCCCGGCTCGGTCACTTTGTCGAGGCCGCCCCAGCGGAATTTCTCGGTGATGTTGCGATAGGCCTTGTCGGTGTTGACAGCCACGATGTCGCGGTCAGAGTTCTCGTCGTTGACCACAGGGGTGAACTCATAGGCCATACCGGTGGAGCGCATGTAGGGCTGGAGTCCGAGATAATAGTTGGAGGGCACGGTCGACGCGATGTAGACCGGGCGTTTCCATCCGTTCTTGATCGAGGTGTTGAGTATGTCGAGACTCAGCACCTGGCTCAGAGTCATGCCTCCGTGGCTCATCGACTCGGGGTCGTTGTGCATGTTGGCTATCATCACGGGGTCACACTGGGCGGCCTCCTGCTCGGTGATGCGTCCGGCCTTGACTGCGGCCTCGAGGTCGACGGGGATATACATGTTGGTATACTTCATCATCGGCGCGTTCCACGAGTTCTGACTTGATTTCGGGTCATAGAGCTGTGCGAGCGACGAGTCCACAAGCACGGCGGTGGTGTCCTCGTCGGCGGCGAAGTAGTTGAAGTTCATGCGGTCATAGGCATAATTCTCGGGTTTGGCGAGTGTCTCGATGCCTGCGGCCTCATAGGAGGGATGCTTGACCTGATTGGCATACCAGTCGGTGGTGAGATAGCTGAGGTTGACCACCTTGACGTCGGTGCGGTGGCCCTCCACTTCCTGAGCATACCACAGGGGGAAGGTGTCGTTGTCACCGTTGGTGAATATGATGCCGTTCTCGTCTACCGAGTCGAGATAGTTCATGCCGAAGTCGCGTGTGGTGTAGCGTCCCGAGCGGTCATGGTCGTCCCATGTCTGCGACACCATCTGCAAGGGCACTGCCAGACCTATCACGCAGGCGATGACGGCTGCGATGAGCGACTTGTCGGCCGGTTTGGATGATGACGTCTTCTCTTTCGACGGCTTGGGTGTCATGAGACTCGTGAGTATGTGCCACAGGCCGGCTACACCCATGCCCACCCATATGGTGTAGGCGTAAAACGAGCCGGCAAACGCGTAGTCGCGCTCACGGGGCTGCGAGGGTGTCTGATTGAGATAGAGCACGATGGCGATACCCGTCATGAAGAAGAGGAAGAATATCACCCAGAACTGCTCGATGCCGCGCTTCGACACGAATGCCTGCCATCCGAGACCGATGAGGCCGAGGATGAGCGGGAGCATGTAGAACACGTTGTGGCCCGGATTGCCCTTGCCCTCCGAGTCGGGCAGGAGGCTCTGGTCGCCCAGACGGGGAGTGTCGATGAAGGGGATACCCGAAATCCAGTTGCCGTGGTTCACCTCACCGTTGCCCTGGATGTCGTTCTGGCGGCCGGCAAAGTTCCACATGAAGTAACGCCAGTACATGTGGTTGAGCTGATAGACGAGGAAAAACCTCATGCTCTCGCCGAATGTCGGCTTGATGCGGTCGGTATACTGGAGCACGTTGCCGTTTTGGTCGACATACTGTGTGGCCTTGACGGGTGTGCCTCTGGGTCCGCCTATCCATTCCGAATAGGCCTGGGTGTGCGCTCCGCTGTATATGCGGGGGAAGAGCATGTCGAGCTCGGGGCTCATGCGGTAGTTCTTCTTATAGCCCTGGAATACGTAGCTGTCCTTCTGGTCGGGCGAGGTCTTGGTGGCTTTGGCATACTGGGGCGCACCGTCGGAGTATTGGGGGGTGAGCTGGCCCGAGGGCGACGCTTCATAGACCACCGACGAGTTGTTGGTCTGGCCATAGAAGAGCGGACGCTCGCCATACTGCTCGCGGTTGAGGTAAGAGGCGAGGGCAAACACATTGTCGGGCGCGTTCTGGTTCATCGGCGGATTGGCCGACGAGCGTATGAGCAGCAGCGCGTAGCTCGAGTAGCCGATGAAGATGACAAAGATGCTCATCACCACGATGTTGAGGATTCTCACCGGGAGCTTCTTGGCCCAGAACAGATAGGCCAGCAGGCCACCCATGATGATGACGGGTATCCACATGCTGTTGCCGATGAAGGGGATGCCCGAGAGCAGGATGCTGAGGGCCACGCTCCAGCGCAGACGGCTCACGTTGTTCTGCTTGTAAAGCTCGCTGATAGCCCATATGAACGAGCCCACAGTGAGGATGGCATAGATGAGCACACCGATGTTGTAGCTCAGACCGACCACGTTGACAAAGAAGAGCTCGAAATACTGCGACACTTCGATGAATCCGGGCACGAGTCCGTAGAGTATCAGACCCACCACTACGGCCGAGAGGCCGAGTGCCACGAGCGAACCTGTCGCGGTGGTGTCTTTCCACAGACGGTAATAGATGACCAGGCCTATGGCGGGGATACACAGCAGGTTGAGCAGGTGCACGGCTATAGAGATGCCTATCACATAGGCTATCAGTATCAGATATTTGTCGCTGTGGGGCATGTGGGCACGGTTTTCCCACTTGAGTATCAGCCAGAACACCAGCGCGGTGCAGAACGACGAGAACGCATAGACCTCGCCCTCGACGGCCGAGAACCAGAACGTGTCGCTCCACGTGTAGGCCAGCGCGCCACATATGCCCGAACCGAAAATCACGAGCATCTGCACGAGCGATACCTCCTCGGCGTCATCCTTGACTGTCAGACGTTTTACCAGGTGGGTGATGGTCCAGAAGAGCAGCAGTATGGTTGCCGCCGACAGCAGTGCTGACATCGAGTTGACCATGAGTGCCACCTTGGTCACGTCGCCAAAGGCGAAGTTGACAAAAAAGCGAGCGGCAAGCATGAATATGGGGTTGCCCGGCGGGTGGCCTACTTCAAGTTTGTAACCCTGCGAGATAAACTCCGGGCAGTCCCAGAAGCTGGCTGTAGGCTCGACGGTGAGCAGATAGGTCACCGCGGCTATGGCAAAGCACAGCCAGCCCAGTGTGTTGTTGATGAGATTGTATCGCTTCACGATTATAAATTGAGCTCTAAACTCTTAATCTTTAACCTTTAAACTTCAAAATACCCATGGCTTCGCGCACTTCGGCAAGGGTCTTCGACGCGCGCTCGCGGGCGCGTTCCGCTCCCTGACGCACCACCTTGGCGATATATGCCTCGTCGGCGCGTATCTCCTGATAGCGTTCGCGTATCGGGGTAGTGACTTTGAGTATATCGTCGGCCAGTTGCTTCTTGAGGTCGCCGTAGCGTATCGAGCAGTCGGCATAGGCGTCGCGATACTGCTGCACCATCTCGGGGCCCGATGTAAGCTCCATGAGGGTGAAGAGGTTTTCTACAGGCTCCGATACGGGCTGATTGGGCTCCTTGGGGCCTTCGTCGGTCTTGGCGCGCATCACTTTCTTGCGGAGCACCTTCTCCTCGTCCACGAGATATATGCAGTTGCCCTCGCTCTTGCCCATCTTGCCCGAGCCGTCGAGTCCGGGCACCTTCACTGCATGGTCGCCGAAGTTGAAGTTCTCGGGTTCGGGGAAGAGGTCTACGCCATAGAACGAGTTGAAGCGGCGTGCAAAGCGGCGTGTCAGCTCGAGATGCTGCTCCTGGTCCTTGCCTACGGGCACCTTGTGGGCCTTCTGGATGAGGATGTCAACAGCCATGAGTGTGGGATAGGTGAGCAGACCGGCGTTGACACGCTTGTTGGTGTCGGCTCCGATTATCTGCTTCTCGATGTCCTGGCCGTCGTCGGTGATGCCGAGCTGCTTGCGGGCCTTGTCTTTGAATGAGGCTGTGCGCATAAGCTCGCCGATGCCCACATGCATGTTGAGCAGCAGATACATCTCGGAGATTTCGGGCACATCGCTCTGGACGAATATATTGGCCTTGTCGGGGTCTATGCCGGCGGCGAGATACTCGGCCAGGATGTTGCGCACGTTCTCGTGCAGGGCCTTGGGGTCGGGGTTGGTGGTGAGTGCGTGGAGGTCGGCTATGAAGAAGAGGCAGTCGTAGTCATCCTGCATCTTGACAAACTTGCTGAGAGCACCGTAGTAGTTACCCAGGTGCAGATTGCCGGTGGCACGGATGCCCGAGAGCACGATTTCTTTATCTTTCATGTTGATAGCGTTAATTTATTTGGGTGACAAAGTTACAAAAAATCCGCTAAACACTGTAGTTAATCAAACTAAAAGTGACAGTCAGACCGGTATATCTCCCGTCTTGACAAAAAAATCACCCTCGGCCGCCATTATCGGCCGAGGGTGATTTTTTTGTCAAGACGGGATGCTTACTTGTAGAAAGTGTTCATGTTGTTCTTCACTTTCTTGTTGCCGCGGAGTATGGCGGGGAGGTTGCCGGCCATGCGCGATGCGCCGCGCTGCTGGTCAAAGCGTACCGCGCTCTCCTCACGGTTGTAGGGGCGGCCTTCGTTGTCGATGGCTGTCACCTGGAGCACTACCACGGCGTTGCTGCCCTGCATGGGACCGATGAGGTCGCCTGCCTTGGCTGCGGCCACACGGCCCTGGAGCTCGCTCTCGTTCATGCCGATGCCGGGCACGAAGGGCTGGCCGAAGTTAACCGAGGTGGTGTCGACCGATGCGCCCATGAGCTGGGCATATCCGGCTATGTCAGAGGCCTTGCCCTGATAGTCGGCGATGAGTTTGGCGGCTTTCTTGTTGTTGAGGGCGCGGCGGGTCAGCTCGTTGTTGAGCTGCGGGTCGCGGGCCGGGGTGAAGTCTTCATAGATGTCGTCGACTGCCACGGCGAGGAGGTGGCCGGTCTGGATGTCGCCGAATACGGGCGATACATCACCCTTGTCGGCCTCCATGGCCCATGCCACTGCCGCATGGCTGTCGGTGAGGTTGCTGATCGAGGGGGTAGATGCCGACACGTAGAAGGGGAAGGCGGTGTAGCCGCCGGCCTGCGCGCTGTCGGTAAACTCTTTGGCTGAACGGTGTCCGGCCACATAGTCCTGAAGCGATGCCTCGAGCTCGTTGATGGTGGCGTTGGAGGGCTCGGTGGTGAAGGTCACGTTGGCGATCTCATAGACTGTGGTGGGAGCGTTGCGCTCGGCCACACGCACGATGCGTCCGCCCTCGGCAAGTGTGTCGGGTGCGAAGTATACACCGGTAGCGCGGTCGGCGATGAGTTCCTTGATCATGGCCGAGTTGGCGTCGAGGAGCGATACCTCCATCTCTTTCTGCGACTGGGCCACTAAGGGTGAGGCTGCTATTGAGTCAAACGCCGCGCCGCTGTTGAGGAGGCTTACGAGCGAGTCGATCTGAGCCTTGGTGCCCTGCACGGCCATGAAGTCAAGCTTCACTTTGTCGGGCTGCTGGCTCTTGTTGAGGAGCTTGGCGATGGTGTAGTCGTTGCCGTTCTTGCTCACGAGCACTGCACGGCCCACTGAGAGCGAGTCGAGGGCTGATTTCAGACGGGCCTGACGGTCTACGTCGGCCTGTGAGAGCATCTGGCGGTCGGCGATAAACTCGGGCATGTCGGCCAGACCCTGTGTCTCGGGCTGGTTGTTGAGGGCGAGGATTGCGTCCTCGACTTTCTTCTGACCGGCGAGCACATCGGCCTGTGAGGGGATGATGTTGACGGCTATGTAGCTCACGAGGCGCACGGGCTCGGTGAGGGCATAGCGGTTTTTCTCCGAGTTGTAGATGGCGTTGACGTCGGAGCTTTCGACGGTATATTCGTCATCCTTGAGCGACGAGAAGTCCTTCTTGGTGTACACTACGTTGGCAGTGGGTGCGTTCTCGTCATAGAGAGCCTTGGCGTCAAGATTGTTGGCGGCGATGAGACCTGTGAAGAGGGTCTGGAACTTCTGCTGGAGGAGCATCTTCTCGACGTTCTGCTCCATGTCGAGCCAATACTGCTGGAGCTGCATGGCCTGTTCCTGGGGCATGCCGTATTTTGTGGGATTGAAAGCCATGTCGTGGGCGGTGGCTGCGTCGGGCAGGCCGAGCTGCTGCTGCACCATGCGGTCTACGTAGGCCGAGTTTTTGCCCACCATCATTTCGGTAAGCTCTGCGTCGGTCACGGTGATGCCGAGGTCGGCTATCTCCTGGTTGAAGAGCTTTTCAGCGATCATGGCGTCGAGCACCTGCTGCTGGAGCACGGCGTTGTCGATGCGCTGGCCGCGCTGCTGGGCCTGCTGTGAGGCCTGCTGAACGCGACGCTGAAATTCCTGTACATCTACTTTCTGGTCGCCTACCTTGGCGATGGTTGTTCCGGTGCCGAAGAAGGTGCGGCCCGAAGTGAAGAAGTCACCGATGATAAAAGCCAGCAAGGCGGCTCCAACGATGATCAGCAAGAGCACTGACTTGCTACGGATTTTTTCGAGTGTTGCCATTCTATGTTTAGATGATTTTTGATTATTCGGTTTGGTATGTTAAGGCGGGTGCGCGGGAGCTACCCTGCGCAATTAACGCACAAAGGTACAATATTTTCGCTTTAATTCAAATAATTTGACTGCTATTTCATGGTGCGGATGTGGCAAATGTGGCCAATCGGCGGTTTTTTCAGATAATTCGGCGTATGGCCCACGACACGAGATAGGCTCCGGCCATGGTCAGTACTATCAGGGCCGAGCACGGCACGTTGACCACCGTGGCCAGCAGCAGTCCGGCCAGCGAGCATGCCAGCGAGATGCCGATTGACAGTCGCATTATGGAGCCGAAACGCTTGACAAACAGTTCGGCCGTCATCTGGGGCAGCGCGAGCATCGACATGAGCAGCATCACTCCGACGAGCCGGATGGTGAGCACTATACACACGGCCACAAGCACCGTCATGACTGTGGTGACAAAGGTCACCGGCAGACGGCGCACCCGGGCGAAGTCGGGGTCGAAGGCACAGATGACAATGTTGCGATACATGGCTGCCATAAATCCTATAAGCACGAGCGTGAATATCAGGAAGGCCCACAGGTCGCCGCGGGTGACGGTGAGGATATTGCCGAAGAGAAACGAATTGAGCTCAGGCACGTAGCCCGGAGTCAGGAATATAAAAAGTGTGCCTATGGCCATGCCTATGGCCCATATCACGGCAATGGCCGAGTCTTCGCGCACGCGGTGTCGCGTCGACATCCACTGAACCCCCAGCGACGAGGCTATGGCAAAGACGGCTGCCATAACTACTGGGTTGATACTCAGATAATAGCCGAGGCCCAGCCCTCCGAAGCAGGCATGTGTCACGCCGCCCGATATTGACACCAGACGGCGGCTCACTATATATGTCCCTATCACGGCCGACGCGATGCTCAGCAGCACCACCGCCATAAGTGCGTTGCGGAAAAACTCGTAATTAAATATATCCATTTTACTTGCCCTACGGGCAAAGGTTATGAGGTTATAAGGTTATAAGGTTATTGTTTGGCCTCCGGCCAAGGGTTATAAGGTTATTATTTGGCCTTTGACTAAGGGTTATAAGATTATAAGTTGTCAATAAATCAGTCACTTTGCTCGAAGAGCAAAGATTGCAAGGTTTTGTCGGTCGCCCATCAGGCCCATGAGGCTCATTAGCCCCATCGGCCCCATTAGCCCCAAAAACATTCCGTCAGGCTTAACCTTATAACCTTTGCCCGCAGGGCAAGTCAAGAAACAAGCATGAGCCACTCGTCGCGCAGGGCATCGGGCAGAGGTATATCGCGCTGAGTAAGAGCGATGCCCCACTGATACACCTCCTCGGGGCGGAGAGTGTAGAGCACTTCGCGAAATTCCTCAATCTCTTCCGGGGTATAGCTCCCCGGCTCGCGACCCTTGTAGCGGTCGAGTTCCTCATCGTTGTAATACAGCTCCTCGGAGGTCAGCAACCCCTTCTCGCACACCGCATGCCGGCCGCAACACACCTCTTCCTCTTCAATCTCCTCTTGCGGAGCCGTAGAGTCGGCCACCGAGGCCGACCTGTCACGGGTGATATAGAGTATCACGCCCGTCAGAAGAGTTATGCCGAGTATTATGAAAGCTCCTGTCATGGCTGCTTATGCTTCGTCTTCATTATCGGGAGTCTCGGCGTCGGCATCGGCGATGGTAAAGCCGGCGGCGCGCAGCGCATCCCAATAGCCGGGATAGCTCTTGCTCACCACCTCGGCGTTACGTATCACAATGCCGGGGATATAGAGCGACACGGGCGCGAGACACATGGCCATGCGGTGGTCGTCATAGGTGTCAAAGACAGGCATGCGGCTGATGGGCACACGGCGTCCGTCCCAACTGAGCGCGCCGGCCACCGAAGTGTCGAGCATCACGCCGGTCTTGGCAAGTTCGTAGTGCAGAGCCGCCACACGGTCAGTCTCCTTTATGGCGAGAGTGTGAAGTCCGGTGAAGTGAAACGGTATGCCCAGCATCACGCAAGTCACCGTCACATACTGTGCAAGGTCGGGACAGTCGGAAAAGTCGATTGAGGCCCTCGCGTCGGCATCCGGATTGGCCATAAGCTCGGTGCCACCCTCCTCGCCCTCCCACTCGGTGTCGACACCCAGGCGGGCATATATGTCGGCCAGACGTCGGTCGCCCTGACATGAATCGTCGGTGAGATTGTCGATGGTGACCATGCCGGCCGAGAGAGCTACGATTTCATACCATGCGGCCGCCGCGCTCCAGTCGCCCTCGATGGGGCGGGGTGTCGCGGGTACTTTGTAGCTGCCCGCTGGCACTGTGACGGTGTTGAGATAGAAATCGCTCTCCACGCCGTGGTCGCGCATCATCTTGAGAGTCATGAGTATATAGGGGCGCGATGCTATCTCGCCGAGCAATGTCAGTTTCAGCCCCTGTTCCATGACGGGAGCCGTCATGAGCAGTGCCGAGATATATTGCGAGCTGACCGAAGCGTCAAGTTCGAGTTCGCCTCCGCGCAACCGCTGTCCGCGTATGCGCAGCGGCGGGAAACCCTCTTCGCCCTCATAGCTTATGTCGGCACCGAGCTGACGTAGAGCCTCGACGAGCACCTTGATAGGGCGTTGGCGCATACGCTCCGAGCCGTCGAGAGTGATGTCACATCCCGGTGTACAGGCGTAGTAGGCGGTGAGAAACCTCATTGTGGTGCCGGCCGCGCCTACATTGACGGTGCGGTGGGCGGGAGAGAGCGGAGCATCGCGCAGGGCCGCAAGCATGGCGTCGGTATCGTCACACTCAGCCACCTGTCCCGGCAATACGGCTCCGGGAGTGAGAGCACTGATGATGAGCGCGCGCGCACTCATGCTCTTGGACAGCGGCAGCGACAGCCGCGCCTCAAGAAATCCTTCGGGGGGAAATAACTTTATATCCAATCCTTCTTACTTTAAACTTCAAATTAGCAATTAGCAATTAGCAATTAGTAATTAGCAATTAGTAATTAGTAATTTTTTGCAAGCCAAGCGGAAAGCCGATTAAGCAATTTGCAGTATAATATTGATGGCATTTAATTGACAGCCAACATCACTGATAACAACAGTGATAATATCAGCAACAATATCAGCATAAGTTAATTACTAATTACTAATTGCTAATTACTAATTAACAGAAATGTTCGTTATGACAGATTTTTGGGAGCCGCGCCAGGGCACGGTGCCGAAATATTTTTGTGTGGTGACAGTCACGCGTTTGCCCGTACCCTGATAGGACTGCACGAGCCGCCCCAGCGAGTCGTTGGGTATGGAGAAATAAAAATCGCGCGAATACACCTTGGAAGTATCGGCCAGCACGCTCTCCGAAATCATCTCTCCTTCAAATGTCTTGAAAAATATGCCCCTCTTCTCCACAAGAGTGATATAGCCCGTGGTGAGAGTGTCGGACGTATAGGGCACGAAATAGCGTATGTAGAAAGCCACGGCCAGCACGGCAAACACTATAATGAAAAACCAGGCCAGACGCCGGCGGCGACGTCGGCGACGGCTCCGGGCCGGAGCGTCATCATCGGCCGGAGATGCGGTCTGAGAGCCATTGGCGTAACTTTGGCCCGAGGGGAATGTAAACTCGTTGCTACCGCCGCCGTTCTGCGATGAGGGTTGATTGTCTGCGGCCGTAGCGGTGTCGCTCCCGGCGGCAGGAGCGGCGGGAGTGTCTGTGCCTTCAGCCGGGGTGGCGGTTTTGTCGCCATCCTTGTCGTTGAAGTCGCGAAGGAAATAATCCTCCTGGTCGTCAATCCATTTCATTTCTTCGGGTTTTTGGTTAGGGCTATCCACGCGAAAGTGAAAAGACCGAGTATTATAGATGTCACGGCCTGTACGCCGAGTGCGAGATTGGCAAATGATGCCATGTAATCTTTAGTCAGGCCCGGGATGCCGTCACAATAGAGGCTGAGGCCGAATATCATGGCCCACTGCCAGGGTCCGATGCCGCCGTTGGATGGAACAAGCATCGACAGGCTTGTGAGTACGAAGCAGAGCAGCACGGCCGTAAGCCCGTGGCGCACCATCACCTCGGCTACGAGCGGAAATGACATGAAGGCACACACGAGTCCCACAAAGTAGCACGCCCATAATATTAAGGTGTAGAAGAGCCACAGACCTTTGCCTCTCATGCGGCCTATCACGGCAAAACCTTCCCACAGCCCTTGCCACAGACGGCGGCATATGGCCACAACCTTGTTTTCGGGATACCTGACAAATATCCACACCGTGACGGCAAGCACCGCTGTCATGCAGCCCCACAGTACGGGCGAGCAGAGCAGGGCGATGACGCGGGCCATGAGCCCGGGGTTCTGGCCGAGATATGACATCAGTTGCGGGCCTGCGAGCACAAAGGCCGAGAGCGAGATGAGTCCGACCATAACGGTGTCGGAGAGGCGGTCGGCCACCATCGAGCCGAATACGGTGGTGAAGGGGGCTTTCTGACGCTCGGCCACAAAACCGGTGCGCCACACTTCACCAAGACGCGGAAACACCAGATTGACCGCATAGGTGCCGAATACGCTCAGTGTCAGCACCCACACCGAGGCCTTGATGCCAAGAGCCCTGAGTTGGAGCTGCCAGCGGGCGGCGCGTGCCCACATGGCTCCGATGAGCAGGAGGATGTTGACGGCTATCCAGCGGAAGTCACACTGCGTGCATATGGTCTCCCACATCTGCCGCAGGTCCATCCCCCTGACCAGCAGGTAACACAGCCCTACGGTTATCACTGCGGGCACGCAGTAGCGCAACAGTATTTTGGTGAAGTTTGCCAATGTCGGACAGTTGTCTAAAAATATCTGTTATTGGTGTTATAGTTGTAGTTGCCGTTGGTGAGATTGCCGTTGCGGGTGGCGTTGTTCATGAAGGGGTCGTCAAAAAATTCGTCCTCTTCCTCTTCGTCACCGTTGCGTGGCTCCTCGGGGTCGCCCTTCTTGCGCTTGGGCTTGTTTTTCTTGATTTCCTGCGGCTTCTGCTGGTCGACGGGCAGCTCGTTGATGTCCCAGCTCTGCTCGATGGTCCAGTTCTTTTTGAGAGTCAGCTTCTTGGGATAATAATATGTCTCCTCGGGCTGGCGCGGTATGGAGTCGGAGAGCGAGCCTGTGGTCCACTTGCCGTCGCCGTTGGCGTCGATATACAGGCGTGCGTAGTAGGTGCCGGGCGGCAGATAGGCTATGGTGGCTATGTTGCCCTCGACGGGGGCGTAGCCGGCGGGTTTGTCGGACGTGTTGAGCACTTCCACTATGGCCGGACGTCCGTCAAGTCCGGTGATGGTGAACGATACGGTCGAGTAGTCGTCGCTCTTTTTGGTGGTGAACTCATGGGTGAGCGGTTCGTTGTCGAGCCCGTAGATGTCATGCACGGCGGCCGAGTCGACCGTCAGACGATATTTCGTGCCCTCCTCCCATTCATAGGGGGCGGTGTAGGTCATGGGCTTGAGCGAGTCGAGACGGTGAAAACGCGGCGGCTCTATGGGATACCACAGTGTGTCGACCTGCATCTCGAGTTTCACAGCCGTGGTGTCGAAGCTCACTATCGGAGTGCCTCCGGTGATGACGAGTCCGCGGTTAAGCTCCTGACTGGAGCCTGACGATACGCGCAGGTCCATATGTGGTATCTTGGGTATGGAGTCCTCCTCCTCCTCGTCTTTTTTCTTCTTTTTCTTTTCCTCCTTTTTCTTGACGGAGCGTATGTTGAAGCGCAGGGTGTCGGTGGTCCAGCTCAGGCAGTCGTTGGTGTCGGTGCGCATGTAGCTGGCCTCGAGGGTGATGGAGTCGAGGGCTACGAGCGAGGTGTCGGCTATCCAGTAGGTCAGCGTGTCGAGTGTGGGCGATGCGTCGAGCATGCTCCAAGTGGATATTTCGTCGCCTGCGCGGTGGGTGTTGAGCAGACGGATTATGGGGTGGGTATCGGCCTTGGTGCCGAACTGAAAGGTTATCTTGTTGCGCTCGGGGCGTTTGTAGTCCTTGAGATATTGCGAGGAATATCCTTCGTTAAACCATGTGAGGAGCACATCGTCGGGCAGATAACGGGTGGCGTCGCGGGTCACGAGCGAGTCGCGCTGTCCGTTCTCGCGCACGAGGGTGTCGGTCACGGTGGTCGGGGTGGCGGTCGGACTGATGGTGACGTCATAGAAGGCTACGTCCTCCGAGCGGTCCCAGTGATAGTCGCGGTTCACGTCGTTGAGCGCGAAGATGCGATAGGTCCCTTCCTTGAGATTGCGTATGGTGAACTGTCCCAGTTGGTTGGTCTTGGTGATGCGGTCCATCGGCAAGGTGTGTATGGCCGAGTCCTCGAGATTGGAGTATACGCCCACGAGCATGCCTTGGGCGGGCTCGAGCGTCTGTGCCTCAAACACCATGCCCGAGATGCGCAGGGTGTCGATGGTGTCGCCTGTGGCAAAGTCAAGGGCCAGACCGTCAAGTACATTGCCTTCGTTGAGGTCTTTGACTGCGTCGGCAAAGTCGATGGTGTAGGTGGTGTTGGGCAGCAGTGTGTCGCGCAGCTCCACGGTCACGCGCTTGGCGTTTGACGATATGGCGGGGGTGGTGCGCTGGGCCGGTGACACGACTATCTTGTTCATGGCGTCGTCAAGAGCGATATTCTCGTCAAATTCGACTGTTATCTTGTTGCCTTTGACATTGAGCTGGCCCATAGCGGGGTTGGAGCGCACATACACGGGAGGCAGCTCGTCGCGCGGGCCACCTTCGGGCCGGCCCATATTGGCACAGGCGGCCACCAGCATGGCTGCCGCAATCATTGCAAGGAGCAATCTTAACTGCTTGATAGGATGCATCGTCTTTAAAAACTGCCTGTTAGGAGGGTTTATCTTGCAAAAGTACTAAAAAAACAACATTTACCCCCTATTTTGTTTTAAAAAACGATAGATTGAATGGTGTACTACCCGGCTAGGACACCCTCAAAGCCTTTGGGGCGGATGGCGTGCGGGGGTGTACTAATGAGATAGTACACCCCGCTTACAGTGCCCTCAGAGTGATGCGGGTGTCGCGGAGGATGACTGCCGACTGTGAGGCGAGGTCGCGGATGGCCTGTATGACGGTGTCGCGTCCGTAGCGGGGCGCGAGGGTGTCGACTGTCTCGCTGACGTCGGTGCCTCCGGGGCGCGAGGCGTGATAGATGATGGCGTCGCGCAGGCCGGACTGCTCTGCATCGGCGCGCCGGGCCTGGCGTCGCGAGCGGCAGACGTCACATTTGCCGCACGGCTCGGCCGGCGATTCGCCGAAATAGCGCAGCAATGTGTTGGCGCGGCATTCCGAGGCGTTGAACACGAACTCCTTCATCGCGTTGACCCGCTGCTCCATGCGTTCGCGCTGACGCTCGTAGACGTCGATGGGGATGATGATGTGGCGCGGCTCCTCGCGCGAGGTGGTAAAGACGAGATAGGGTGTCGTAGTTCGGGGGATGTAGTGGATTACGTGCATGCGCCCGAGTGTGAGCAGGGAGTTGTAGACCTGCTCGGACGAGAGGCGCAGACGCTCGGCTATCGTGAGTTCGCTTATGTATACATAGTCGGCAAACAGGCCTGTGTATTGCCGGAGCACGCATTGCAACACTTCTTCGGTGTCAGGGTCGAGACGCAGCGAGTAGAGGTCGTCGCGTTTCATTGTCACCATGATGCGTGAGCGCGAGGTGGTCTCTTCGATATACTCCACATAGCCGGCGCGTGTGAGGATGTGGAGCGCGCTGCGAGTGGTGACGGGCGGGAGGCTGAATGTGTCGCAGAAAAGGTTGAAATTAAACTGGCATACAGTCCCGTAGCCTTCGCCCACGGGGATGTTGAGAAAATTGCCTGCCATCTCGTAGACGTGGGCTATGAAGTCCTTGGGCGGGAAGGCTTCGTTGACGCGCCGTGTGAGCAGTCCCTTGTCGGAGCGCGAGGCTATGACCACGGCGAGCGACTCCTTGCCGTCGCGTCCGCCGCGTCCGGCTTCCTGATAGTATTCTTCGAGCGAGGGGGGCAGGTCGTAGTGCACCACCAGGCGCACGTCGGGTTTGTCTATGCCCATGCCGAAGGCGTTGGTGGCCACCATGACTCTCACTTCGCCACGTTTCCATCGGTCCTGGCGCATCTCTTTGTCCTCGGGGTCGAGACCGGCGTGATAGGCTTCGGCCGAGATGCCGGCGTCGGAGAGGAGTGCGGCGAGTTCGCGGGTGCGGCGTCGCGAGCGCACATATACGATGGAGGTGCCTGAGGTGTTGAGGAGCACGCGCATGAGTGTCGGCTCCTTGGCGTCGGCATAACGCACTATGTAGCTGAGGTTTTCGCGTGTGAAGCTACGGGCAAAGACTCGCGGCTTGTCAAACGACAGGTGGCGCATGATGTCGGCCGTGACTTCGGGTGTGGCCGAGGCGGTGAGCGCGAGCACCGGCACGTGAGGGCCTACTATGCGCCGCAGGGCTGCTATGCGCAGGTAGGAGGGGCGGAAGTCATAGCCCCACTGCGATATGCAGTGGGCTTCGTCGACCACGAGCAGCGAGACGGTGAGTGAGCGCAGTTCGGCGAGAAAGTGTTCGTTCTGAAGGCGTTCGGGCGAGACGTATGCAATCTTGGCTTTGCCGAGACGACATCGCGTCATGGCGAGGTCTTTTTCGCGCGGTGTGAGTCCGGAGTGAAACAATACGGCCCTTATGCCGCGGTCGGCCAGGTTGTCCACCTGGTCTTTCATGAGCGAGATGAGTGGCGTGACCACTATGGTCACTCCTTCGAGCATGAGTGCCGGCACCTGAAACGTGAGGCTCTTGCCGCCCCCTGTGGGGAGCAGTCCGAGGGTGTCGTGTCCGGCGAGCACAGAGTCGATTATCTCTTCCTGCATGGGCCGGAACTCGTCATAACCCCAATATTGCTTCAGGACACTTAGTTTCAATTAGTAATTAGTAATTAGTAATTAGCAATTAGTAATCCCTTTATTAATTACTAATTATTAACAAAGGATTCCTTTTACGAGGAGCTGTACGGAGTGGGATGTCTTGCGCTTGTTTTCCTCGATGGTGTAGCAGATGTCAAACGGCTTGCCGGCGTGGATATGGGGGAAGTAGGCGGCCGAGTTGAAGGCGATGCCGTTGTAGACTTTGCCCGAGGTGTCGTCGACCACTTCGAGTTTGATGTGCTCGCCCTGCTTGCCGACGAGTTTGCTGGTGCCGAAGTCCTTGACACGGAGGGTGCAGAACACCGGTTTGGAGTTGCCCGGTCCGTAGGGGTTGAACTTGCGCAGCAGCGTGAGAAACTCGGGCGTTATCTCGCTGAATGTCAGATAGGCGTCGATGTCGTGCTGGGGCGTGAGCTGGTCGGTGCGTATGTTGGTCCTGACATATTCCTCAAACCGGCGTGTGAACTCGGGGATGTTTTCTTCCTTGAGCGAGAGGCCTACCGCATAGGTGTGTCCGCCGAAGTTTTCGAGCAGGTCGCGGGTCGACTCGACCGCACTGTAGACGTCAAAACCCTGCACCGAACGGCTCGAACCGGTGGCCAGACCGTTGGCATGGGTGAGCACTACGGTCGGCTTGTAGTAGAGCTCGGTGAGACGCGATGCCACGATGCCGATGATGCCTTTGTGCCAGTTTTTGTTGTAGATGACTATCGACTTTTTCTGCGAATGGCTTACGTCGCGCTCTTCGAGTATGGTGTTGGCTTCTTCGGTTATCTGCTTGTCAAGCTCCTTGCGGTCCTGGTTGTATCCGTCGATCTCTTTGGCTCTTGCCAGGGCATCGGCCATGTCGCGGCTCACGAGCAGGTCGACGGCCTCTTTGCCGCTCTGCATACGTCCCGAGGCGTTGATGCGCGGCCCGATCTTGAATATTACATCGCTGATGGTAATCTCCTTGCCCGAGAGTCCGCAGGTGCGTATGATGGCGCGCAGGCCCATGTTGGGATTGGAGTTGAGTCGTTTGAGACCATAGTAGGTGAGTATCCTGTTCTCACCGACCATCGGCACGATGTCGGCGGCGATTGACACCGCCACAAGGTCGAGCAGTCCCTCGAGGTCACCCATAGGGAGGGAGTTGGAGATGGCGAAGGCCTGCATGAGCTTATAGCCCACGCCACAGCCCGAGAGATGTGAGCACGGGTAGGTCGAGCCTTCGAGCTTGGGGTTGAGGATGGCCGCCGCGGGGGGCAGCACATCGTCGGCCACGTGGTGGTCGCAGATGATGAAGTCGATGCCGAGTGAGCGCGCATAGGCTACTTCGTCGGTGGCCTTGATGCCGCAGTCGAGTATGATGAAGAGACGCACGCCGCTCTCGGCGGCCATGTCGATAGTGGCGCGCGAGATGCCATACCCGTCCTCGGTGCGAGTGGGTATGTGATACTCGATGTTAGAGTAATAGTTACGCAGATATTTGTAGACGAGAGCCACGGCAGTGGTGCCGTCCACGTCATAGTCTCCGTAGACCATTATTTTTTCTTTCCTCCCCATGGCGAGGTTGAGCCGCTCCACAGCCCGGTCCATGTCGGGCATGAGGAACGGGTCGTGCAGATCCTTGAGCGAGGGGTAGAAAAATTTGTCAGCCTCCTCGATTGTGGATATGCCCCGTTGTGCCAGCAGCTCGCTAACAGGCGGAGTGCCCGAATAGCGTTGCGCCAGTCGGGATTCCGCTTCTTGCTCGTCGGATGTAAGAGGACAGTAGTTCCATTTACTTGTCATTTATGTAGTTTTTTTCTTTTTCCAAAGAGGGCGGCACCGGGCCGGATGAGGGAGAGGTGTGGAAGATGGAAAATTTAAAATGGAAAAATCGGAAGGTCATTTTAAATCTTGCATTTCGCGAGGTTACAGTCCGTTATATACGGCTATTCCCCTCAGTCAGAGTCCTGAACAAAGGGGGCGAGGGGAGAGTCGGGTCACGAGAGGGCACGAATCGGCATGAGCCTATTCACCCTCTTTTGCAAAGTTACACAGAAATACTCACATTATACATATAAATAATGTTAATCTCAGTGTCGGTGTGTGGAAAAATATGACAACAAAAAGGTATAAAATGCAAGAGCGCGGGAGTGATAATTTCGATATGAGAATTATCACTCCCGCGCTCTTTGTTGTTCGTATGTCGCGGCTCCGTGGACGGGATTATCGGAGTGAGTCGAGCAGGGTGGGCGAGGGGTTGGTGTAATTGTCTATGCCGAGGTTGATGTTCTTGAGGTCGGGGAGGGTATGATGGATGGGGTAGACTTCGGGCGTGGGTGCCTGACCTGAGAATTGGCTGAAATAGAGCACACAGGCGTCTTTCCACCATTGGGCGTCGCGGGCCTGTGTGACCAGACGGCGGTTGACGTCGGTCCATATGGCTGAGTTTACATAGGGGCGTGCGTCGGCCCAAACATGCTGATAGTGTGCGGCACGTGCGGCTCCTGAGGCGTAGCGGTGACACAGTTCCTGCCACATGGTGCGGCCCGACTGCATGCGGTGGTTCCAGGGGACGTGGTGAAACCACAGGAGGAGATTTTCGGGACATGTCGAGATGTCGGTATAGACGGAACGCAGGGAGTCGGGATATTGCGACACGGCGTCGCTGCCCGAGGGTGTGCGGTCAAAACCGAGTCCGGCCTTGTCGGCGCGGTGATAGTAGGAGGGCATCCAGTCGGGACGCGCGCCCTCGATGTCACACCAGGGCTCGGGGCCGTAATGATGGCCCCATGCGAAGATGTGGTGAAGTCCGAGCGGCATCATGTAGTCGACCACTGTCTCGCGCGAGGTGGTGAACATGTCGATGAGGCTGCGGCGTATGTCGGCCGGAGTCTCGGCCGGGTCGATGAGCCGTGAGTCAATCCACTCGCCGGCGATGGCTTCGGGGGTGAGCGTGGGGTCCCAGGCCAGACGTCCGAAGGCATACCAGTTGGCGTCGGCCAGCGGATGGCCTGTCATATTGGGGTCGTCGCCCACATTGGCGACTCCGGCCACGGCTTTGAGCGAGGCGGGCGATACCTGACTGAAAAATTCCTGCCACATGGGGGCGAGAAAGGCCAGGTGGTTGGCATGGCCGAGGTATTCCTGCGTTACCTGAAACTCCACCATCTGAGGAGTGGCCGGCATGGCTCCGAAGAGCGGACTGTAAGCCTCGCGGGGCTGGAAGTCGATGGGGCCGTTCTTGATCTGGATTATGACGTTGGGGTCAAAGCGGCCGTCGAGTGGCTGAAACTCCATATAGGCCTGCTTGGCGCGGTCGGCGTCGATGGGTGAGTAGACAAATGCCCTCCACATCACTATGCCGTGATGAGGTCGCAGGGCACGGGCGAGCATATTGGCTCCCTCGGCATGAGTGCGGCCGAAATCCATCGGGCCGGGCTGGCCTTCGGAGTTGGCTTTGACGAGAAAACCGCCGAAGTCGGGGATGAGACTGTAGATTTCGTCGGCTTTTCGCTTCCACCACTTCTGTACGGCCGGGTCGAGAGGGTCGGCTGTGGGGAGCGAGTCGAGGGCCATGGGTGAGGCGAAGTTGACCGACAGGAATACTTTTATGCCGTAGGGGCGAAATGTGTCGGCCAGTGCTTTGATTTTGTGGAGATAGGGGGTGGAGAGGATGAGGGGCGAGGCGTTGACGTTGTTGAGCACGGTGGCGTTGATGCCGATGCTTGCGTTGCGTCGGGCATAGTCGGCATATCGCGGTGACACGACGTCGGGGAGCTCGTCCCATTTCCACATCGAGCGGCCGGCATAGCCGCGCTCGATGGTGCCGTCGAGATTGTCCCAATGGTTGAGTATGCGCAGGGCGAAAGCCGGTGACTCGGCGATGTGAGAGGGTATTTGCGCTCCGGAGGCCGATAGCCGGGCCAGATGATATGCGCCATAGAGTGCGCCGAGGTCGGTGGGGGCTGTGATGGTGATGCGGTCGTCCTGTCGGGTGATTTCGTAGCTGTCGTTTCCGTCGGAGGGGCGGCTGCGGGTCTCGACTCTGATGTGGGTTATGTCGGGGAGTATGTCGGGGGCGGTGAGTTCCTGACGTGCGAGCTCAAGAGTGGGTGACAGACGTTTTTTGTTGAATGTGACGTCGTTCACGGCCTGTGATGTGAGGCAGGAGCATATGAGGCAGGCAGACAGCAGGGTCTTGATTACTGTGGTCATGATTGGTAGGGATAGATACAGAGGGTTAGGAAGGAATAAAAGTAGCCGCAACCGGCTTTATTCTATAAATGGACGTGTCAGGACTTGCTTCTCCAAAGATTCAATCTCGTCGATAGCCCCAAGGATGTCAAACAGTCGATATTTTATGCGGTCATCCATAGTCACTACAAATTAATGTTTTGATGCGCTTATATTGTTGTACCGCTACGCGGCACATGCTGTGGATAATTGTTCTGTACCATGGCTGCGCACCGCTTGCGCGGGTGCTTGCCATGGCCTAAGTTCGCACAGGCCCTACGGGCCTTTCCTCGCTACAACAGTCTACATATTAACTGCTTTTGTACTGCTTTCGGGTGTTCTGCAACCCCTCTTAGCTGATGCGGGCGGCGAGTCGGATGGCCGAGTCCATGACTACGTCCATGTTGAAGTATTCCCAGAGAGCCGAGCGGCCTGTGAGATATAGGCCGGCGGGAGCCAGACGGTCGCACAGCGATGAAATCATGTTGCGTGTGTCGGCGTGCTGTATGGGATAGGTGCAGGGGTTGTAACGGTGGGTGATGTAACGTGGCGAGAATGGTATGGAGGGGAGCTGGCGCAGTATTTCGTCGTGTGATATGGAGTCGGTAAATTCGACGGTTGCGGTCATGTGGCCGGGGGCGTTGTTGGTGGCCGAGAAGTTGCCGGTGCATATGATGCGGTGGGCGTCATAGCGTGAGTCGGGGAGATAGATCCAGCTATAAGGGTTGGGGGCTATCTCGCAGAATACGGATGTTGTACCGTGTGACTCGAGGCTTTCGATGGCTGAGGTGTAGCCCGAGATGTCGAGTCCGCGCAGCATGGAGGGGAGCTGGCGTATGTTGCCGCAGAATATCACAGTGTCATAGGGGGTGCCGTTGATGTCCCAGGAGCCCTGAGACGTGAGGGTGAGGGTCTCGACGGGAGTGTTGTAACGTATGTCGAGACCTTGGGCGAGGGTGTCGGCGAGAAATTGCGAGCCGTCGCGACGCTCGTAGTAGAAGGTGCTGTGGACAAAGGCTTTCTCTTTGACACGACGTATGTTGTTGTAGATTATCTCCTCGGGTGTCGGCATCGGGAGTTTGCCTTCGAGCCATGAGAGGGGGACAGAGGAGAGGTCGCGCCGCCACACCTTGCGGTTGTAGGGTCCGAAGTAGAGGTCGTAGAGGGTGGGGCCGAACTGTTTGCGGAGGAATTGCTCGAAGTTATGGGGCTCGTCGGCTTCGGCCCTCATGCGTGCCACGTCGGCAATGACGGCGTGGAGGGTGTCGTCGTCGAGCATGTAGGCGTGGTTTTCGATCGGGTAGGGAATCTCGGCACCGTCGGGCATCCTGACGGCCGAGTTGCGGTCGGCCTTTACGAAGTCGCGTTCGCGGTCAAAGAGGCTCCAGAACATATCGAGCACCTCCTGTCGGCGGGTGTTGAAGACGTGTCCTCCACACGTGTGGAAGAGGCTCTCCTCCACGCGGTCACACTTGATGAGTCCGCCCGGGCGGCTGTCGGATTCGTAGATGGTGACTGTAGCGCGCGGGGCGAGCAGACGGCCCATGGTGAGGCCGCTGACTCCGGCTCCTATGATGGCTATGCGTTTCATAATAAGATGCTTTTGATTACCTGTGATGTGTAGCGGGGAGCGAGGTAGGCTGCTATGGCGTCGAGGTCGAGGGGGATGGAGAGCAGGCGGTCGGCCTCGGCTTCAAACTGTGCATAGGTGTCGACCGAGGGCCCGAAGTCGCTGAGGCGGTAGTAGCGTGTGTCGGGGTTGTCGGGATAGCGCATTATCGGCCGACAGCCGCAGGCGAGGGCTTCGAGAAACCGTGGTGTTACCTGGGAGAAGCCTTGGGTGGGTTTGCCGTCGTCGATGCCGGGAGTGGAGTAGAGAAAGAGGCGGCAGCGTCGCATGAGGGCGAGGTAGTCTTGGCGGCTGTCGATGTCGGCCACGGGGTGTCCCTCGAGGTCGTAGACCCATGGGTGTCCGCCTCGTTTGGGGCCTTTGACCACTACGCGGAGCCCGGGGTGTGAGTCGACGTAGCGTCGGGCATACTCGAGCAGGCGGCTTGTGTTGCGTCCAACCAGGGCGAGGTCGATGTCTTTGTGCATCGGGGCCGAGGGGTCGAGACGGTAGCGGTCGGGGAGCGATAGCGGCAGATGGCGGTAGCGGCCGGGGTCGGCTCCGTTGGCTGTGAGCCGTTCGTAGGCTTCGCGGCTTGATATGAGCACTTGCTGACAGTGGCGCGTGGAGTGGAGAAATGCCGGCAGGTCGCTGTCGGGTAGAAACCAGTCGATAATCCATGGCACTGTGTGGCGGCTGTAACGGCCGCGGTTGTCGGGGGTGGCTATCATTACAAATTCGAGCATTGGGTGAAAGTGTCTTGCCGGACATTTCAGCCCGAGCCTGCGGGCCAGTGAGCGCGCCCACCATCCGGGACGGGCGGGGGCGTGGACGGGGAGTGAAAGTGCGCGCGAAATCTCGTCCTCCCACTCAAACACTAGATGCCACGAGGGTCTGTGCTTTACCTTGCGCCGTGACAGTATGCCTGATAGCTGTATCATAGGTGCAAAGGTAATTTATTCTTTGTAGTTAAAAAAGTAATGAGTTTAAAAAGTTAAAATGTGTCATGGTTCTCTTGTCAGTAACAGCTACGGATGAGAGACCTTGAGATGTTTAACTTTTTAAACTCATTACTTTTTAAACTATAAAGAATCTCCTCCTCCGTCGATGGTGAGGATGTGGCCTTCAGAGTCGTAGGTGATGGGGCATACTTTGAGGGAGCGGAGCCATGATTTGCCGCCCGAGGGTACGCTGTCGTGGTGGAAGAGATACCATTTGCCTTCATACTCGATGATGCAGTGGTGGGTGGTCCAGCCTACGACGGGGGTGAGGATTACGCCCTGATAGACGAAGGGGCCGTAGGGGTTGTCGCCGATGGCGTAGCAGAGCAGATGGGAGTCGCCGGTGGAGTAGGAGAAGTAATATTTACCGTTGTATTTATGCACCCAGGAGGCTTCGAAGAAGCGATGAGGGTCGTTGGCTTTGAGGGGGTTGCCTTCTTTGTCGAGGATTACGATGGGACGAGGCTCTTCGGCAAACTGGAGCATGTCGGCGGTGAGGCGCACGCATCGGCTGGGGAGTGCGGGGACGTCGCCTTCGGGGAGGTCGGCACTCTCGAGGGCTTTGTTGTCGCGGTAACGCTGGAGCTGTCCGCCCCAGAGTCCGCCGAAGTAGAGATAATAGTGTCCGTCGGCGTCGGGGAGCACGCAGATGTCAATCGAGTAGCTGCCGCGTATGGGGTCGGGCTGTGGTATGAAGGGTCCTTCGGGACGGTCGGCTATGGCTACTCCGATGCGGAAGATGTCGTTTTGGTCTTTGAGGGGAAAGTAGAGGTAGTAACGTCCGTCTTTTTCGGCGCAGTCGCAGTCCCAGAGCTGTCGTCCGGCCCAGGGTATGTCGGCGATGTCGAGGGCTTTGCCGTGGTCGGTGACTTTGCCTGTCATGGGGTCGCCGTCGATGGAGAGTACGTGCATGTCTTTCATGACGTACTGGTCGCCGTTGTCGTTTTCGACGTTTTCACATTCCCAGTCGTGGGAGGGGTAGATGTAAATCTTGCCGTTGTATACGTGTACGCTCGGATCGGCCATGTAGTCGTCCGGGAAAAGATAACGTTTGTCGGGTTGGAGTGGATTCATAAAATAATCGGGTTAAAGATATGGGAGATATGGGGTATAGGGGATACAAAAGGACAAAAGTTTTTAGATACAAAAGTTTCAGAAGGACAGAAGAAACATAAGTTTTTTAATTTCAGCTAATTTTTTTGTTTAGGAATTTGCGTTTGAAGCCGACCGGGAAAGTGCCGAAATTAATAATCAATCCATCTTCGATGTTTGTCGCACGCAGATAGTTGACAAGTTGGTATTCATGTGCCGGAGCTATGCCGTCTGCGACTTTAATCTCGATGATTACTTTTCCTTCGACTATCAAATCGGCACGATATGCTCCGGCTATACGGTCGAGGTAGTATACCTTTATGTCTTTTTCTTTCTCACATTTGTATCCTCGGTGTTGCAATTCAAACATGAGGGCATTGTGATATACGGCTTCAAGAAATCCATGTCCGAGAGTACGTTTGACAGTGATGGCTGAGTCCACAATTTCTTTGATCAGGTTTTCGGTATCCATGGACGTGAGGTTATGAGATATGAAAAACTTATGTTTCTTTTGTCCTTATGAAACTTTTGTATCTTAGTATAGTGCCGGTTAGCGGGTGGTGTAGGGGAGGAGGAAGGGCTTGAGGTTGTAGGCGCGGTCGAAGAGGAGGGGATATTCTGTGCGGCCGGCTACGGGCCAGTTGTTTTTCCATGAAGAAGCGTCGTCGGTGCCCCAGGCGTTGACGCGCGAGATTACGTCGGCGTTGGCAATGAAGAGGTCCATCATCTGACGCATGCGGTCGTTCCATCGGGCGGCCACGTCGTCGGGGAGTCCGTCGGGATAGGGGTTGAGGGCTGCCTGATAGGCTGCGGTGTCAGAGACGTTTGCTCCGGTGTTGACTGTCGGGAGTGCCGACATGTCCCACTCGGTAATCATGACTTTGGCACCTGTCGAGGCGAAGGCTTTGATGGATTTCTCAAACTCGGCTATGTCGGGATAGTCCATGCCCATGTGGGCCTGCATGCCGATGGCGTCGACACGGAGTCCGCGCGCCTTGAGGTCGTTGACCAACTGCACGTAGCGGTCGCGTTTGCCGGGCGCGGCCATGGAGTAGTCGTTGATGTAGAGTTCGGCGTCGGGGTCGGCTTCCATGGCGTATTGGAAGGCGAGGGGTATAAATTCCTCGCCGAGTATGTCGTAGAAGGGCGACGGGCGGTAGGAGCCGTCGTCGAGGATGGCTTCATTGACCACGTCCCAGCCTTGTATGCAGCCTTTGTAGCGGTTCATGACTGTGGATATGTGGGTGCGCATGCGCTCTTTGAGCACTTCGGGGGTGACAGGCCGGCCGAGCGAGTCGACGGCAAACCATGGAGCGAGCTGTGAGTGCCATATGAGGGTGTGTCCGACGATAAACATGCCACGGTCTCGGCCGTATTTCACGAATGCGTCGGCGTCGTCCCAGTAATATACGCCTTCGGCGGGATTGATTTTTTCGCTTTTCATGCAGTTTTCGGCCACTATGGTGTTGAAGTGGCGTGTGACTATGGAGTCACCTTTGGGGTCGTTGTCGTTGACGACGTCCATGTTGATGGCTCCTCCGATGAGGAAGTTGTCAGCAAAGGCCTCTTTGAGAGGTTTGTCTCCGGGCGCGCTCGATGCACACGATGCAAGCAGCGCGAGCAGCGGGAGGGTCAGAAGGTGTTTCATATTGTTAATGATTGGTGAGTTGATGATGTAGCAACTTGTCAGGAGCGCGATTCGATCTCGCGGTTGATGCGGTCGATGACGTCGTCATCGAGCTCGTAGCGCGAGATGATAAACATTGCGAGCGCGAGAAGTATGGCGGGGATGACAGCCACGAGCCAAAGGATGCCCTGCTCGGCAAAGGGGGTCTGGGTGGCGGCGGTTTTGTCAAAGTCGACAAAGGCGAGCACGAGTCCGGGCACTACGCCTCCGAGGGCCATGCCGGCTTTGTAGAAGATGCCGGTGAGGGCGTTGACGATGCCGGAGATGCGTCGGCCGTGGGTGTATTCGCCAAACGAGATTACTTCGGGGACGAGTGCCCACATGTAACCTGTGGCAACGATGACGCCTGTCGATTTGATGAACTGGGCCATGTAGACCATCCACATGTGCTTACGGAGGGCCGGGATGACAGAGATGGCATAGAGCATGGCCATGCCGATGATTGCTGTGACGAGGAAGATGTAAAACATGCCTTTCTTGCCCACCATGCGCTTGATGGCGGGTATCATGGGCATGAATATGAAGGCCGGAATGGAGCCGAGGCCCATGAAGATGGAGAGCTCTTCGGCCGAGCCTGAGAGGTTGTAGTTGATGTAGTAGGCTCCGGCTGCGTTGCCTATGGCCATCATGGCGAAGGCGGTGATGAAGAAGAAGGCGAGGATACGCAGGGGACGGTTGTGGACAAACTCCATCCAGAGGTCGGAGACTTTGACGTTTTCGGTCTCGCTCTTGTCCATGACCACGCGTTCGCGACACTGGCTGAAGCAGAATATGAGCAGCGCGAGGCCGATGCAACCGTAGAGGGTCATGGTGGCAAACCATGCCGAGTCGCTCATGGACATGTCGGTGGTCTCGGAGGGGTCGAAGTATTTGAGTATCATAGGTATGCCCATGCCTACGGCGAGTCCTCCGACATTGGCCATGAACATGCGCACCGATGTGAGTTTGGTTATCTCGGCGGTGTCGCGGGTGAGCGAGGCGTTGAGCGCGCCGTAAGGCACGTTGACGAGCGTATAGCACATGGAGAGGCCGACGTAGGTAAAGTAGGCATAGAAGAGTGAGCCTGAGAAGCCGTTCCAGAAGCAGAGTATGGCAAAGGCAGTGAGAGGTATGCCGCCGAGAATGAGATAGGCGCGATATTTGCCGAGTTTAGGGTCGTGCTTGTCGACAAAGGTTCCCACCAGGGGGTCCCAGATGACGTCGACGATACGGACTATGAGAAACATAACAGCGGCTACGGCCGGGTCGAGCCCGTAGACGTTGGTGTAGAAGAAGAGAAGATACATGCTGATGGTCTGGTAGATGAGGTTCTGGGCGAGGTCGCCGGAGCCAAATCCGATACATTGCAGCATGGAGAGCTTGTAGAAGCCCTTGGATTGCCTGGTAGTTGCGGTGGTTGCGTTCATATGGTTTTAAGGTAATAGTTTTCGATTAATTGGTGTCAGTAGGGGTAGAGGGTGACGTGGAGTATCTTGAACTCGTCCACTCCGATGCGCACGTGGCGTCCCTGGTGGGTCTCGCCACCTATTATAATGTAAGGGCGGCCGTCGACCACGAGAGTGGCCGAGCCGTCGGGGTGTCGCTCAAGCCGTGATTCGGACCGGGCAGCGGCGGTGAGTGAGACGGTTAACAACAGTAGGAGGCTTAGTAGGGACTTCATAAGGCAAATTTATGAATTATAGTCATATGTGACGTTTACACATATTTCAAATGTTTTTCTTTTTGTCTCCACGGTGGCGCAAATAGATATAAAATAGGGGCTAAAGGTAGAATATAAAGCGAGGGGATGTATCGTGACGGCGTTTTAGCTATAGGATACACCCCCCGCGGGATTACAGGTTGCGGATGTCCGCAGCGTTAATGTTTGGAGTAGTCGCGCCTTTTCCAGTTATTAACAAAATATGTTCAAAATTATATAAAAAACAGTGTGAAAAATAAGACAATTCTAACTCTTGACGGCCGCAGGCGCGGGATGTGTCATATTTTACACACTCCGGTTTCTATATTATGCCGATAATCACTATCTTTGTGTGCTTTAAAAGAAAAATTGTGTAAGTAATGCGAGATTTTATAATACGGTTCACATCATTGCTTTTTGCTTTCGTGACTCTTTCGGCCTCGTGTGTTGATGAAAAGGACGATGTCATTGACCCTGCGCCCGGACCTGTGGCGACGGTGGGCCGGACTGTGCTCGTGTATATGGTGGCTGACAACAGTCTCGGCACCCAATTGGGGTGTGACGACGCCGACATACGCGAGATGCTCGATGGTGTGAAGGGCGGCGCGCTCAACGGCGGACGCCTGCTGGTGTATCACAACCGTCCGAAGACCGCGTCGGGCAATCCTCCGCAGATGCTCGAAATCACCGAGCAGGGTCTCAAAGTGGTCAAGACCTATCCCGATGATCCGTCAATATATTCGGTCGACCCCGAGCGCATAAGCCTTGTGATGGACGACATGAAGAGCATCGCGCCGGCCAATGAGTATGGGCTGGTGCTTTGGAGCCATGCCAACGGGTGGCTCGGCGGGATAAATGAGAATGACGACCGTTACAGGGCTTTTGGTGACGACCGGGGTTATCACATCACGGTGCAGTCGCTGGCTCGGACGCTTGCCGACGAGCGTTTTGCCTTCATTTATTTTGACTGCTGTCTCATGGGCAATGTCGAGACTATCTATGAGCTGCGCGACATCACGCCTTGGATTGTGGCGTCGCCGACCGAACTGAGCATCGACGGTATGCCTTATGACAGGAATGTGCCTGTGATGTTTGACCCGGAGCTGACCGATGAGGATGCCGTGGTCAGGATGGCCGAGAATACGTATAAATTTTATGAGGCTGACGAGAACGGCTATGACGACGGTTGTCAGATAGCTGTCTACAATATTACCGAGCTGGAGGGGCTTGCCGCCGTGACAAGGGACATCTATGAGACGGTGACCGTAATCGATCCGTGGGTGTCGGAGATACAACGCTATAACAAGCCTTATGACGCGGGGTATGTCTATGATATGGACAACCTTATGGAGTATTTCACCACCACGACGCATCGCAAGGACCCCGATGACCCTGACAATCCCGACAACGAGGCCAACAAGGAGCATGCCGCGTCGCTCGCTCTGCTCGAGGCATGGCAAGCACAGTGGCGCAAGGTGGTGGTCTATGGGGCTGCCACGCGTAACGGCATAGGCAATCTGTATATTTACCGCTATTGCGGACTCGGCTCTTTTGCCATCGACCAGCCCTCCGACATCTCGTGGCGCGGCTACAATACTCTCCAATGGTGGAAGGATGTGGTCTCTGTAGCTCCTGCTTACTTACTTGCTCGTTGAGCAAAGGTTATGAGGTTATAAGGTTATAAGGTTAGGCCTGCGGGGTGTTTTCCGGGGCAAATGGGGCAAATGGGCCGAATGGGGCTGATGGGCCTAATGAACGACCGACAGAACCTTATAATCTATGCCCCTCAGGGGCATAGCGACTGACCTTATTGATAACCCTATAACCTCATAACCTTATAACCTTTGCTCGAAGAGCAAGTAATAACCTCATAACCTTTGGCCGAAGGCCAAATAAACAAGACTTATTGATAACCTTATAACCTTTGCTCGAAGAGCAAGTAATAACCTTATAACCTTTGGCCGCAGGCCAAGTAATAATTATGTTTGATCCAATAGCTGATGCAATTATGGGAGCGCACGGGGCGGATGCCTCGTCGGTTGATCTCCCCAATCCCGCCGAAGAACTCTCACAGTTTAAAAACATGTCGTTTGACCAGGTTATCAACGCAATCGCCACCGACCTGGCCCACTTCGCCATTTCGCTCGCGGCTGCAATACTGGTGTTTTATGCCGGTAAGTTTATCATCAACCGTCTCTACAACTTCACCGACCGTCTGCTGCGCCGACGCAATGTCGAAGCCTCGTTGCTGACGTTTGTGCTGAGTTTTGTGAGGATAGTGCTCTACTTTATACTCATCGTGGCTGTCATCGGCATCCTCGGCATAGAGACCAGCTCGTTTCTCGCGCTCTTCGCCTCGGCCGGTGTCGCTATAGGCATGGCACTGAGCGGCACGCTTCAGAACTTTGCCGGCGGAGTGCTTATCCTCGCCCTCAAACCGTTCAAGGTGGGTGACTACATCGAGGCTCAGGGATTTGCCGGAACGGTCAAGAAAATCGAGATGTTCTCGACCATCATCACCACCCCCGACTACAAGACTATCATCATACCCAACGGCGGTCTCTCCACCGGGGCCATCAACAACTCCACCACCCAGCACTATCGCCGTGTGGAGTGGAAGATCGGCATCTCTTACGGCGACAGTGTGGAGCGCGCCCGCGAGGCCATACTCGAGATGCTTGCCGCCGACCCGCGTGTGCTCTCCGAGCCGATTCCGGGCGAGGGAGTGGTGCCCCCTGCGGTATATCTCGCCTCGCTCGACGACTCGGCCGTGACGCTCTCTATACGCGCCTGGGTCAGAAGCGACGACTTCTGGGGTGTGTTTTTCGATATGAACGAGACCATCTACAACCGTCTGCCCGAACGGGCCGGCGTCTCCTTCCCCTTCCCGCAGGTGGATGTCCACATGAATTGAGACTGACGGGGCGGTGAGGGGATGTGAACCCTCGCGGTGACTGAACGGTTATACAAGGAGGATGACACCGGGCTTAGGGCCCGAGTGGCATCCTCCTGTCGCAATCTCACGTCCTCTCAGCTATGAAACCTTCAGCCGCCACAGCCTCTTCGCTCCATCGCCTCTCGGCCCTGGGGCTGCTCGTCACCATGGGCATAGTATTCGGCGACATAGGCACGTCGCCCCTTTATGTGATGAAGGCCATAATGGGTGTTAATCCCGCCTATGACGCCGACTATATCATCGGAGCCGTGTCGTGTGTGATATGGACGCTAACGCTCCAGACTACGCTCAAATATGTGGTCATAGCCCTCCGGGCCGACAACAAGGGCGAGGGGGGCATCCTGGCTCTCTACTCGCTGCTGAGACGCAGGGGTGCGCGATGGCTCTATGCTGTGGCAGCCATAGGCGCGGCCGCCCTGATAGCCGACGGTGTGATTACGCCCGCCATGACCGTGACTTCGGCTATCGAAGGGCTCGCCCCCATTGACCCGTCCATCCCCGTAGTGCCCATAGTCATAGCCATAATCTCGCTCATATTTCTCATGCAGCGGGCCGGAACCGGCAGCATCGGCCGCCTCTTCGGGCCCTATATGCTCGTGTGGTTTCTGATGCTCGGAGTCATGGGGGCGGCGAGTGTCCACCTGTGTCCCGCGATATTCAAGGCATTCAATCCGTGGTATGCCGTGAGGCTGTTGGTGGCCTATCCGGGATGGTTTCTGGTGTTGGGCGCGGTGTTTCTGTGTACCACCGGAGCCGAGGCTCTCTACTCCGACCTCGGCCACTGTGGCCGCCTCAACATAGCGGTGAGCTGGATTTTTGTCAAAGTAATGCTCATACTCAACTATCTCGGACAGGGCGCGTGGATGATAGCCCGCCGTGGCGACATCGACCCTGCCGTCAACCCTTTCTACGGGATTATGCCTGACTGGTTTGTCGTGGCCGGAGTTGTGATGTCGGCATGCGCGGCTGTCATCGCGAGCCAGGCCCTGCTCAGCGGGTCGTTTACCATTTTCAGCGAAGCCATGGGCCTTGACTTCTGGCCGCGTATGGTCATCAAGCACACCTCCGACCACCGCGGTCAGCTCTATATCCCCGCCGTCAACCTCGCGCTCTATGCGGGTTGCATAGTGACGGTGCTCGTGTTTCGCTCGTCGGCCCATATGGAGGCGGCCTACGGACTGGCCATCACCGTGACCATGCTCATGACCACGGTGCTCCTTGGCGTCTATCTGCGTCTGCACCGCACTCCCGGATGGGTAGTCGGCATATTTTTCGGGGGATATGTGGCCCTGGAGGGATGTTTCTTCGTGGCCAATATGTTCAAGTTTGCCCACGGCGGATGGTTTACCATGCTCATTGCCGGCGTTGTATGCTTTGTAATGATAGGGTGGCGCAAGGGCGTGAGAGTGCGTCGCTCCATGCTTGAGTATGTGAGGCTTGACGACTATGCCGGAGTCATCACCGATCTCAAGGCCGACACGGAGATACCCAAGTATGCCTCCAATCTCATCTATCTCTCAGGCGCGCCGGCCAACGGCACTGTCGAGAGCAAAATCATCTATTCGATAATCAACAAGCAGCCCAAACGCGCCGACCACTACTGGATGATACATATAGATTATACCGACGCGCCCGACACGCTCGAGTATGAAGTGAGGACCGTAGTGCCCGACACGCTCTATGACGTGAGGATGTATCTCGGATTTCGCATCTCGCCGCGTGTGACAGTCTATCTGCGTCAGATAGTCGAGGACCTCGTGGCTCAGGGCCGCTTTGATCTCACCAGCACCTATCCCTCGCTGCGGCGGCGTGGCATAGCCGGCGACTTTCATTTCATCGTCATCCACAGGGTGTTTTCGCCCAACAGTTCGTGCAGCCCCTCAACAGTGCGGCTCATGAACCTCCACCGCCTGCTGAGCCGTCTGGGCCTGACCGACGAGGAGGCCTTGGGCCTCGACACCAGTATCGTCACCTCCGAGACAGTGCCGCTGGTCATCAACACCACCCCAATGCGCCGCATAACGGCTGTGGTAGATGACATGATTTCGGAGTCGTAGCCGGATAATCCGATAAAATTTGCCCCGAAGTGTCAAATTTTTTACCATATCTTTGCATATAAACATGAAAAACCTGAAAACTTTTATCGAATCATTATAATACATTTTTACTTTTACTTAATTATTACCATGAACAAAATCAACAAGGTGCTTGTCGGCATCGCCTCTCTTGCCGTTACGGCCGGAATGGCTTATGCGGCGGGCTCGGTCTTGTCTGAGCCGCAGGTCCCGGCAGTGGGACGCTCAGCCTCACGGGCAGTCGACGCCAAGTTTACAATCCCTACCCCCGAGGAGACTTACATCGACCTCACTCTGGCGACATATGAGAATGCAAAGGTCGAAGGCTCTGCCGGTGCGGATCAGTGTTTCGGAAGCACAGGTTCAAAGACCAAAGTCACATTTGCTTTTGAAAACAGTGTGGCACAACCCTATACATTCAAAATGTCGACAGGTCACAAAGGCACCTGCACCATCAATCTCACTCTTCGTGACAATAACGGTGACGTTGTGGCACAGACCAAGAATCCTATACCCAACACCGGCGCATGGAACCGCACCTACAACTGGGAATGGTTTCTCACCGAGCCGCTTGCCGTGGGCAACTACACACTTGAGCTGACTACCTCCGATCTCCAGGGCAGCAATTATGCCGGCAACTGGGGCAAGATGGGCTTCTATGCCGGCATCAACGACACCCGAGACCATATCCCCGGCCCTATCTCGCTTAAAAAAGGCAATTATACAGGCATGAGGGTTGAAAGTGCCGGAAATGTCGGTTATGTCAAAAATGACTGCTCGGGCTCATATAATATCGTGTGTGATGAAGCCGGTGTGTATGACCTCGTGTGGGGCATATCTCGCAGCGGCGAGGGTACGGCCCTGGTCACAGTCGCTGACAAGGACAACAATGTCACAGCCTCCACCTCATGGGCTATAGAAAATCTCGGCAACTACACCCCTGCCACCGTGCATCTCGAGGGTGAAGTGGCCAAGGGTGACAATGTGCTCAAAATCCTCTTCAAAGCCGAGCATGACGGTTATATCCTTAACTTTAAGGATGTGGAGCTCAAACGAGTGGCTGACCACTATGCCTGCGTGCGCAATTTTGCCATCGAAGGCCAGAGCGTGACTGCCGGCGAGGGTTACGATTACAATTGTAATCTCCCGATGGAGTATGACGGCAGCGATGTCACATTATCGTTTGACCGCGTGCATGGCTCTACTGCGGTCACAGCAGTCAGTGACGGTGAGAATGTCACTGTGACCGAGATTGCCGACGGCCGATACTCAGTGCCCGCTCCTGCGGCCAACGGAGAGACTATCGTCACCGTGACACTCACGCCCGAAGAGGGCAGTGTGGTTGCCTATAAGACTGTCTATACAATGCGCATATTCCATATAGGCGACATCGTGATGACCGGCCTCAATATCGGAGGTACAGGTGTCGGGGCCGATGTGCTCGATGCTGTCAATGCCCAGACCCCCGGGCTGACCGTCAGCGATATGGTGTTCACCTCGATACCTGTCGTTACGGCCACATTTGCCGACAATTCTACCGCCGAAGCCGTGCTCAAATCCATGGACGGCACCAAAGCCACCTATCAGATTGACGGCAAGGCCGGAAGCGTAAGCAAATCGTTTGAGTTCACCGTCGACGGCATACACCTCTATACTCCCGCCGACACCGACAAGTCGACTGTCATAAAATATGACGGAGCACTCAAGCAGGCAGATGGCTCATGGAGCAACGGACTCTACACAGTCAACCCCTGCAATGACGGATGGGATGGCAAGCAGTTCAAACTGAAGCCTCAGGCCACCACCGTGACCGCACCCTGCTATCATAAGGTAAAACAGCTCATACTTCACCAGCTTTATGATAACTATAAGGCCGGTAAAGTCACCTCGGTGACCAGTGAGGGAGCTAAGGTGTATTGTCCCACCAACGGATATTTTATCCAGGGCAATACCAGTCCTGTCGACCTTGTGGTCAATGTCGAGAATCATGTGGCCGGCACACCGTTTGTAATAGATTTTGAGGATGGACAGCAGCCTGTCATGTGGTTTGAATTTGTGTATGACCAGATAACCCCGACTACAGCTCCGCAACTTCAGAATATCGCAGTGACCCCCTATGAAGGACGTAACCATGCCGTGGTGACATTCTCTTTTGACCGCGAGATGACCGATTGTGAGATTTCCGTGGCCGGCAACAAGGTAATAGCCTATGGCGGAGGCACCAGACTGAGCTTCCCCTTGTGGAATCTTGCCTGGAATACGGATGTTGTCGTCTCGATACCTGCCGGTGCAGCTTCGGATGTATTCGGCAACAAGACTACCGAGGATCACAAGACCACTCTCAACATCGGTTCGGAGGCTGCTGTAGAGGCTATTTCCGCCGACCGCTTCATCGAGGTAAGCACTGTGGCACAGCTTCGCGACGCCGTGGCTTCACTTGGCGCGACCAACTCATCGGCCGATGCTGCAACTACCGTGATATATATACATGACGGAGACTATGACCTCGGTTCGGACGCGCTTCTCATCAATAACCGCTATAACGTCAGCCTCATCGGCGAGAGCCGTGAGGGAGTGCTGATCCACGGCACCAAGACAGGCATCTCCGACCCGATATTCTCCACCCGCTATTCCACCAATATCTATATGGAGAACTTAACCCTGCGCAATGATCTTGACTTTGGCAAGCCCCAGCGTGGCGGCGTCGGTGTGGCTCATTATGGAGGTAATCTCGACATCATGAAAAACGTCACACTCCAGAGTATCCAGGACACCCAGGTGACAGGCGAGCGCGGTTATTATCTCAACTGTACTATCCACGGTTCGGTCGACTACATATGCGGAGGCGGTGACCACTTCTATGACCACTGTACTATCGTTCATGAAATCGCCGGTGGATATATAACAGCTCCCTCCACATCGCCTTCGCTCAAGCACGGTTATGTATTCTCCAATTGTGTGATCAAGGGCCAGGGTGACTATAGTCTCGGCCGTCCGTGGCAGAACGAGCCCCGTGCATTCTTCCTCAATACTACAATGGAAGCCAAGCCAGATAATGGCGCATGGGGTCCGATGGGCACTCTTGTCACCCATTTCTTCGAATACGGCTCCAAGGATGCTTCCGGCAACCTGCTCGATCTCTCTGTACGTAAGAACTCTCCCACCAGCATCAATTCATATTCGCCCGTGCTGCCTGAGCAATATGTGGGATATTTCACTGTGGAGAATGTACTCGGAAGCACTGACAGTTGGCTTGCCACCGAGCTTACAGCCGAGCTTCCCGCCCCCGGCTCTCCCGTGATTAAGCCCGGTGTGCTTACCTGGGAATCTGTAAACGGTGCCGCCGGTTATATGATATATGCCGATGGAAAACTGATTGACTATACCACATCGACATCCTATACGCTCTCCAATGCCCGCGAGGCCATGCCTGACTATACCGTCCGCGCTATCAATGCCAACGGAGCGCAGGGCCATCTCTCCGACGTGGCTGTCGACACGACTACCGGCATCGACTCTGTTGGAGCTGACATAAACGAGGGCGAAATACAATACTTTAACCTTCAGGGCATACGCGTGGCCAACCCCTCCAATGGCATCTATATACGTCGTCAGGGTGACACCGTGGAGAAGGTATATATAAAGTAATATGTGATTTCTAAAAAAGAAGATTGTTTTAGGAATATACAGCCATCTGGCTGACCGATTCTTGACCGCTGTCCCTGTTATGGTATTCATGCTATCTCATGGACAGCGGTTTTTTAGTGAAAGTCATGTGGATAACAGATTGATAGTGTTAATGTGGGTTAAAAAATTGTGACGGGTGGTTTTTTATCGTAAATTTGCTAATATATTGTGAAAAAAGCATTTCAAGCATTAGTTTTGAAAACACACCTGCACACACTCACAATCATCAACCTTAAACACACACGTATAACCGTTATTTAATATCAAAAAACAAATGCTTATGAAGAAAATTTTTACTCTTTTTGCAGCAGCCGTAATGGCACTTTCAGCTTCAGCCGAAGCTCCCGTTTCAAAGACTTGGAATTTTGGAGAGGGCGCGTTTGCCGGTGTGACAGAAGTGAATAACAATACAATTGATGGTATGGAGTTTGTTGGATCAATGAAAATTACTGCCAACAATAAAACATTTGAGGATGTGAAGTATACCATGCGTTTGCAGACTGGTGGTAAAAGTTCTGCGACTAATCGTGTCATGAAGTTTGAAGTTCCCGGACCTTGCACTATCAGCACAATTTGTTGCTCTGCAAGTAGTGGTGATCCTAACCGTGTAGTTTCTATTGCAGAGGGAACTTATGAAAATGTGATAGGAAGTGGCAAAGCTACAACTGAAAATGTAGATAAGGTTTCTGCAAATTATACAGGAACAACACCTACTACCATCTTTATTTATGCAGGTGGCGGTGTAAACTTCTACGCAGTATCTTATGCCGGAGGTTCAACTGCTATCAGCGACATCAATGTAGACAATGCCAATGCACCTGTTGAGTATTTCAACCTTCAGGGTATCCGCGTTGAGAATCCTGCCAACGGTCTCTATATCCGTCGTCAGGGCAACAAGGTTGAGAAAGTTTACGTAAAGTAACGTGAGTTCGATATAAGCAATCAGAACAAAGTTAGCTGGTTATCTGTCACAAACTCCAAAGAGATAGACGGTTTCTTTGGGAAAAAGCAGTAAGCAGCGATAGCACTCAAGGCATTGGTGATAAAATTAGCGAAAGAC
>NZ_CAJTCF010000023.1:0-50714 GCF_910574735.1 Duncaniella muricolitica
GTACGGTATATTAGAGTGTGGGAACTATAATATAGTGCGCCCTTTGCTGAATGCGCTGTATTTTTATTATTTTACTGTATTATTAACATCTCGAAATAAGTTTGAACAACTTCAATAGGTATTTATACCATGTTTTCCATGCGTTGCAGGTCGGCAGACCATATAACCTCCTCTAAATTTTGCATAGTTGTCCAAAATCCGTAAATTTGCAATCACTATGGCTGTTCGTAAGGGACATATATTGCGGGCGGCCCGCATCGTGGCGGCAGTTGCGGTGTGGGTAACTGCGACATATACGCTTGTGAGTTATGCTCAGACGCTGCCTGTCCTGGCCGGATGGATAGCTCGCATACAGTTTTTTCACGCAGCCATGGCTTTCTCTCTGTCGACTATAGTGGTGTGGCTTATAGCCACCCTTGTTTTCGGCCGTGTCTATTGCTCGGCGGCGTGTCCGCTTGGCGTGTTTCAGGATGTGGTGGCCCGGTTGACAAGGCTTGGACGCTATGGCCGCCGGCGTCAGTATCATTACAGTCCTCCGCTCAACCGCTGGCGCAACACGAGTCTGTGTCTTATAATGGTTTCGATACTTCTCGGCCTGTCGGTTGTGGCAGTGTTTGCCGACCCTTGGAGTGTATACAGCCGTGCCTGCACGTTTCTTGTCAAGCCTGTGTGGGGGCTGGTGCTTGACGCTATGTCGTCACAGCCTGTAAAGATTGTCACAGCCTCGGTGCTCGGGACTATTGTCGCGGCCGTGTCGATAATGGCTGTGGGAGTGCTTGCCGCGCGCAACGGCCGCACGTTCTGCAACTCCCTGTGTCCCGTAGGCACCACGCTGGGCTATGTCTCGCGCTACTCGATATTTCACATAGACATCAACACCGACAAGTGCATACAGTGTCGCAGGTGTGAGCATGTGTGCAAGGCTTCATGTATCGACCTTACATCCCACGTAGTGGACTCCTCGCGGTGTGTCAACTGCTTTGACTGTCTGCCGGTGTGTCCCAACGATGCCATACATTACACCTGGGCGCGTCATCAGCTTTCAATCCCCATGATGCAGCGCATCAGGCCTCCGATGGCCCAGGGCGCGCAGTGCATACAGGACTGTCACGATTTCGTGTTGGGCAAGCCGCGCAAGAAACCCGTGCCGGCGGCCGACACCGCGACCGATGTAGCCGCGGCTGATATAAACAAGAACAAAGAAAATAACAATGCGACAATATCTTGACCTTCTTAACCGAATAATGACCGAGGGCGTCGACCGAGGCGACCGCACGGGCACGGGCACGCGCAGCGTGTTTGGCCACCAGATGCGTTTCGACCTGCGCGACGGTTTCCCTCTGCTCACCACCAAGAAGCTGCATCTCAAGTCGATTATCCATGAGCTGCTGTGGTTTCTCAAAGGCGACACCAATGTAAAATATCTTCAGGACAACGGTGTGCGCATCTGGAACGAATGGGCCCGTCCCGACGGAGACCTCGGCCATATCTACGGCTACCAGTGGCGGTCGTGGCCCGACTACAATGGCGGCCATATCGACCAGATACGTGAGGTTATCGACCAGATACGCTCCAATCCCGAGTCGCGCCGGCTTATAGTCAGTGCGTGGAATGTGGCCGACATCCCCGGCATGGCTCTTCCGCCGTGTCACATATTATTCCAGTTCTATGTGGCCGACGGCCGTCTCTCGCTCATGCTCTATCAGCGCAGTGCCGACTGTTTTCTCGGGGTGCCTTTCAACATTGCCTCCTACGCGCTGCTGCTCATGATGGTGGCACAGGTGACCGGTCTCGAGCCTGGCGAGTTTATACACACTCTCGGCGACACGCACATCTATCATAATCATTTCGACCAGGTGCGCACACAGCTCGGGCGTGAGCCGCGCCGGTTGCCTAAGATGGTAATCAATCCCGAGGTCAAGGATATTCTCGACTTCAAGTATGAGGATTTCTCGCTTGAGGATTATGATCCGCACCCCCATATTAAAGGTACAGTAGCAGTATGATTACAATTATAGTGGCTGCCACACGCGATATGGCCATAGGCCGTGGCGGTGATTTGCTCTATCACATATCCGATGACCTCAAGCGGTTCAAGTCGCTCACCATGGGGTGGCCCATAATCATGGGGCGCAAGACGTTTGAGTCGTTTCCCAAAGGCGCGCTTCCCGGACGCCGCAACATAGTGGTGACGCGCAATGCCGGTTACACAGCTCCGGGTGTCGAGACCGCCTCCTCGCTCGATGAAGCCCTGGCGATGTGTGAGGGGACAGAGAATGTCTTTATAATAGGTGGCGGCGAGATTTACCGTCAGGCTCTCCCGCTTGCCGACCGTCTGGAGCTCACTCTGATTGACGCCGTGTGTGACGATGCCGACACACGTTTCCCGTCGGTAGATCTTGCCTCGCTCGGCGCGGCTTCTCCGGTGTTTGACCGCACCGATCCGCGGAGCGGTGTCAGATATTGCTTCCTGACTCTCGAATTGTGTTAAAAATCAACCGTTTCCCGCCTCTGTGCGCTTCGTGGACCATAGAGTGGCTATTTCTTGGCGGATTATTTGGAAATTTGCGCGTAAAACATTAAATTTGACGTCAAATCCTTAGACTTAACCAGGAAATAATTACTATTATGGAAGATATTACTGATTTTTTTAATGAAATGCTCAGGCAATACGGAAGTGTAGATATAGCCGAGGCTGAATTTAAAAAACAGTTACACGAGAATGCTGAGCTGCACGAACAATACCGCAAGTGGTGTCATGAAGTCGGAAGCAGCGAAAAAAACGGTTTCTTGGACTACTGCGAGGAGTATCTCGAATCGCAGGACTCCATATGGGACAACCTTAAAGATGAATATGACGACGAATAGTCCTGATGATATTTCCATGCCGGTGAGACTGCCGGCTGAATGGGAGACACACGAGTGTGTGTTCCTGGCCTGGCCGCATGAACACACCGACTGGGCCTATATGCTCGATGAGGCACGCGAATGTATAGCCTCGATAGTGAGGGCCGTTTCGGTCCATGAATGTGTGTTGCTTGTGGGGCCGGCCTCGCTGTGTCGCGAGTCGGTCATGGCCTGTGGCTTCGACCCTTCGCGGGTGCGTTTTGTCGACCTTCCCACCAACGACACCTGGGCGCGCGACTTCGGCCCTATAACAGTCGAGACAGGTTCGGGGCTTAGCGTCATCGACTTCAAGTTTAATGCCTGGGGCATGAAGTTTGCAGCCGACAAAGACAATCTTATCAACACACGTCTTGCAATGCAGGGCATCTTCAAAGCCGGCTATGTCAACCGTCTCGGCTTTGTGCTCGAAGGCGGCAGCATCGAGAGCGACGGATGCGGCACACTGCTCACCACAGCCGAATGTCTGCTCTCGCCCAACCGCAACGGCGAGATGACTGAAGGCGACATCCGTTCATATCTTGCCGACACCCTCGGCTTCAGCCACCAGCTGTGGCTCCATCACGGAGCGTTGGCCGGCGATGACACCGACAGCCACATCGACACACTGGCCCGTCTCGCACCCCACGACACAATAATATATATAGGCTCTGTCGACTCTCACGGACAGAAGGTCGACACTCTCGCCGCCATGCGCGACGAACTGCTCACATTGCTCACACGTGACGGCCGGCCGTTCAACCTCGTGGAGCTTCCGCTGCCCGACCCCGTATATGACGAGGACGGAATGCAGTTGCCGGCCACTTATGCCAATTATCTTGTATCGCACCGTGCGGTCTATCTCCCCGTCTATGCCCAGCCGGCCAATGACCTGCTGGCCGAGCAGACTCTCAAAATCGTTTATCCCGATCATGACATCGTGCCCGTCGACTGCCGCGCGCTCATAAGGCAGCACGGCTCACTCCACTGCGTCACCATGCAGCTACCGCTCGGAGCTGTCGAAGGCATCGTGGACGGCCGTTGGGCTGAAAAATATAGAAATCTATGAAAGTAGGCATCATTCAGCAGCATAACACTCCCGACATAGCCGACAACCGCAGCCGGCTTGTAGAGAAAATCCACCGTCTGGCCCGAGAAGGAGCCGAGCTCGTAGTGCTCCAGGAGCTTCACGATTCGCTTTATTTCTGCCAGGTGGAGAGCGTAGACAATTTTGACCTTGCTGTCGGCATTCCCTCTGACGTCACCGACACTTATGCCGAAGCCGCGCGCAGTGCCGGAGTGGTGCTCGTGACATCACTATTCGAGCGCAGGGCCGCAGGATTGTATCACAACACCGCCGTGGTCTTTGAGCGCGACGGCTCCATTGCTGGTAAGTATCGCAAGATGCACATACCCGACGATCCGGCCTATTATGAAAAGTTTTACTTCACTCCGGGTGACCTCGGGTTTGAACCCATTCAGACCAGTGTGGGACGTCTCGGCGTGCTTGTGTGCTGGGACCAGTGGTATCCCGAGGCAGCGCGTCTCATGGCCATGCGCGGAGCCGAAATGCTCATCTATCCCACCGCCATAGGCTGGGAGAGCAGTGACAGCAATGACGAAAAGATGCGTCAGCGCGAGGCTTGGGTCACCGTGCAGCGCGGACATGCCGTGGCCAACGGGCTTCCGGTCATTACCGTCAACCGCGTGGGCCACGAGCCCGATCCCTCGGGAGCGACAGGTGGCATACAGTTCTGGGGCACAAGTTTTGTAGCCGGCCCGCAGGGCGAGTTTATCTACCGTGCTCCTGATGACACCGAAGCCGAGGCCGTCATAGACGTCGACCTCCGACGCTCGGAGCAGGTGCGCCGTTGGTGGCCTTTCCTGCGCGACCGCCGCATAGAAAGTTTCGGAGGTCTCACCCGCCGTTATCTCGATGACTGAACGCAAGACATCTGACCCGGGCCGTGTGATACGCACGGCCCCGTTTCGCACGGCCTCGGGCGACTATTTTGCCGTCCTGCTTTCCGAATGGATACCGCGTTATGGCTGGACGGTCCTTATTCCCGTCCTTGCCACAGCCGGCTACGGGTGTCTGAGCCACGACGAACGATGGCTGCTTGTGGCCCTGATGCTGGTGTTTATCGTGGCCCCGATGGTCATGTCGTTTCTCTACACCTATTACATGCTTGCACCCGAGGCCCGCAGGACCATATTGTGCAAGACTGTCGAGATACATCCCGGCAGTCACATAAGTCTCCGCTATGTGGCTCCTGAAGAGGAGACTCCGGTCGGCGACGACAAAAAAATCCCGGCCGACGACAGTAACGACAATTTCGTCCTGCCACCGTCCGAGACTATACCCTGGAGTGACGTGGTGCGTGTCAGAAACACATCGCGTTTTCAAGTCTATTTCCTGCGCGGTGAGCGGATGCAGTTTCTTCTCGTTCCTCACAGTGCGGTCATGCTCAATCGTCCACCTCAGTGTGAGTGAGCACACCGAGTTTGTTGAATTTCATCTCAACGCCGTCCGACAGCTCAATCTCATAGCCTGACAGTTTGTTTTCTATTTTGGTAATAAAAGCTCCGTTGCAGTTTTTCTTCACATAGTTGCGTATGGTTCTCATCACCAGTCCGTCGGGCACCTGACGGTTCTTGCAGTCAACCGATGTCCATTTGCCGGCGTTGTTAAACTCGATTTTGGTCCCGTTGACCAGTTTCACATCATAGTCGGTCTTCTTGAACAGGTGTTTGTCCACCTTGATCATGCCGATTTTGGCTTTCGGGAAATACTCCTCGATCATCTCGCGGGCTTTTACGGGCAGTTTATCCCTGTCGATGGTATAGCTGTCAGCCTTGGCAGCTCCGCCTAAACACAGCAGAGCCATAAGAAAGAATAAAAATTTTTTCATGACAACACATCTATATTATTTTATATAAAACGTTTGTCATCCTCTAAAGTTTCACCGTCAGGATATTTCCCGGTATGTGCGATCCGGTTACATAGAATTTAGGTGATGAAATTTTTTAACATTGGTGTGCGATTACGTTGCCCATGTGGCGGTTAATTTTGCCGTTGAAAGTCGTGTTATTCTTTCCTTGAATCTCTAATTTTATTCATTTATGTCATTCATCATCATTATTCTCTGCGCTTTGGCATGGCTCGGCCAGGCACTGAGAGACGGAGCGGATGTCAGCTAATTGCAAAAAAGTCGCGCTTATGTTTGGAATAGTATTATGGTGCATACTGATATTGTTTATTGTCATATGCTCGTGTCCGGGTTTTCTCACATTCTTTTTCTGCGTGGCGTTGCCGTTTGGAATAGGGGTGTTTGCTCTTACGTCATGGTTGCGAAATAAATTCATCAACAAATAGTGTTTTATGTCATTCTGGAATTTTCTCGGTGGATTAGCCCTGTTCGATATGTTGGGCAAATGGTTTTCAGGCAAGCCACAGTCTCATTTACCGTCTTCACAATCGATGTATGGTTACGGTGGTGATGCCGGTTGTTCTCGAGCGGATCAATCGAGCCATCGGCCTCAGGCAACTTACAGTCATATGTCGGATATGGACGACTATGACATAGACGAGCTACAGGAACGCATCGACGACCTTGAAAGCCGGCTTGACGACTGTGATATAATGTCAGACCGTTACGACCGTATCCAGAGCGAGATAGACATGCTTCAGGCCCGGCTCGATGATATTGATGATGCGGCAGAACTGTATGACGACATTAACGACGAGTTGTACGGTCTGTATGATGACGACCTGTATATCGACCGCGATGAGGACTGGTGATTCTCGGGATATAATAATTTCGGGTCAAACCGAAATATAAGTAGCGTCAGAGTGTGATATCAGATAAAAAGGAGGTCTGGCGGCAAATTTTATAAAAGGGGGTGGGGGAATGGACAAAAGATTTGCCCAAGTGTGGGAATTGTTGTAATTTTGTGACATAAACCATTCATTGACATAGCCAGATACTTATGGTCGTATTTTTTAAGAAAGGCGCGAATCTGATTTACGCCGTAGAGACGAATCACAAGTTTACCCCCGAAGAGGCCGAGAAACTCACTTGGCTCTTTGACGGGGCCACCCCTCTCAGCTCCACTTCGGTCAAGGGCCGCTTTGTGGGTCCTCGCAAGGAGATGATTACTCCCTGGAGCACCAACGCAGTGGAAATCACCCAGAACATGGGACTCGAGGGTATAACCCGCATAGAAGAGTTTAACCGCACCACAGCCGAAGAGCCTGCTTTCGACAAGATGCTCTCCCGCCTGTATGACGGTTTGAACTCCAAGGTGTTCAGCACCTCAACCACCGCAGCTCCCATCGAGCACATCGCCGACATATCGGAATACAACAAGCGCGAAGGTCTCGCTCTCAGCAAAGAGGAGGAGGACTATCTGCGTCAGCTCGCCGAGCGTCTGGGACGTCCCCTGACCGACAGCGAGGTGTTTGGCTTCTCGCAGGTCAACAGCGAGCACTGCCGTCACAAGATATTCAATGGCTCGTTTGTAATCGACGGCGAGGAGAAGGAGCTCTCGCTCTTCAAGCTCATCAAGAAGACTTCACAGGTCAATCCCGGACGCCTCGTGTCGGCCTACAAGGACAACGTAGCGTTTGTTGAGGGTCCGACTGTGGCACAGTTCTATCCCACACACCCCGAACGTCCCGACTATTTCGAGGTACGCGACCTGCCTACAGTGCTCTCGCTCAAGGCCGAGACACACAACTTCCCCACGACCGTAGAGCCGTTTAACGGCGCGGCCACCGGTAGCGGCGGCGAGATACGCGACCGTCTCGGCGGAGGACGCGCTTCGCTCCCCCTGGCCGGCACCGCTGTCTACATGACCTCCTATCCCCGTCTCGGCGGCCACCCCTGGGAACTGATGATGAATCCCCGCGCCTGGCTTTACCAGACTCCGGCCGAGATACTCATCAAGGCGTCAAACGGTGCGTCGGACTTCGGCAACAAATATGGCCAGCCCCTCATCTGCGGTTCGCTGCTCACATTCGAGCATGACGAAAACGGCAAGATGTATGCCTATGACAAGGTAATCATGCTCGCCGGCGGCGTAGGCTATGCAGCCGCCAAGGATGCCATCAAGGGTGTGCCCGAAGCGGGCGAAGCCGTGGTGGTGATGGGCGGTGACAACTATCGCATCGGCATGGGCGGCGGAGCCGTATCGTCGGTCGAGACCGGACAATATGCCTCGGGCATTGAGCTTAATGCCGTGCAGCGTGCCAACCCCGAGATGCAGAAGCGTGTGTCGAACGTAATCCGCGCACTGGCCGAAAACGACAACAATCCCATCGTGTCGATTCACGACCACGGTGCGGGCGGTCACCTCAACGCCCTCTCGGAGCTTGTCGAGGAGACCGGTGGTAAGATTGAGATCGGCGCGCTGCCCGTAGGCGACAAGACTCTCTCGTCAAAGGAAATCATCGGCAACGAGAGCCAGGAGCGTATGGGTATGGTGCTGAAGAAGGAGGACATCGAATATGTCAAGACCATCGCCGACCGCGAACGCGCACCGATGTATGTGGTGGGCGAGACCACAGGCGACCATCGCTTTGTGTTTGAGCAGAAGGATGGTGTGAAACCCATCGACCTGGCCATGAGCGACATGTTTGGTTCGTCGCCCAAGACCACTTTGGTTGACAACACTGTGGTAAACACCTACAAGGACGCTCCCTACAACGAAAACGATATAGAAAAATATGTAGCCGACACTCTCGCGCTCGAGGCTGTGGCCTCGAAGGACTGGCTCACCAACAAGGTGGACCGCTCCGTGACAGGCAAGATAGCCCGTCAGCAGTGTCAGGGCGAGATACAGCTCCCCCTCAGCGACTGTGGCGTGATGGCACTCGACTACTCCGGCACCAAGGGTATAGCCACCTCCATCGGTCACGCACCGCAGGTAGCACTCATCGACTCGGCCAAGGGTTCGGTGATGGCTGTGGCCGAGGCTCTGACCAACATCGTGGCCACTCCGCTTGCCGAAGGCATCAGGAGTCTGTCGCTCAGTGCCAACTGGATGTGGCCCTGCAAGAATCCCGGTGAGGACGCAGCCCTGTATCGTGCCGTCGAGGCATGCAGCGACTTTGCATGCGCCCTCGGCATCAACATCCCCACAGGCAAGGACTCGCTGTCGATGACTCAGAAATATGGCAACGACAAGGTTTATGCCCCCGGCACCGTAATCATCTCGGCCGCCGGTGAAGTCACCGACGTGAAAAAGACCCTTTCGCCCGTGCTTCGTGCCAAGGATTCCACCTTATACTATATAGATTTCTCGGGCGATGCCCTCAAGCTCGGCGGTTCGGCCCTGGCACAGTCACTCGGTTCGCTCGGAGCCGACGCCCCCACGGTTACGGATGCCAAGGCGTTTGTCAACACCTTTGACACCGTTCAGAAGCTCGTGGAGAAGAAGATGCTCCTTGCCGCCCATGACGTGTCGGCCGGAGGTCTCGTCACCACCCTGCTCGAGATGACATTTGCCAACACCGAAGGCGGTGTCGAACTCAACACCGAGGCATTCGGCGAGTCGGACCTCGTGAAGATACTCTTCAGCGAAAATCCCGCACTCGTGGCCCAGGTAGACGCAGCCAAGGTGGCCAAGGTCGACGAAATGCTCGACAAGGCCGGCGTGAAATACTATCACATCGGTTCGCCCGCCGCAGAGCGCGCCCTCATCATCAACCACTGCGGTACGCAGCGTCTGCTCGGCATCGACCATCTGCGTGACGTGTGGATGCACACCAGCTATCTCATGGACTCGCTCCAGAGCGGAGAGCAGAAGGCACGCGAACGTTTCGAGAATTACAAGAAGCAGCCCATACGCTACCGCATGCCTTCGGGCTACAACGGCAAACTCGCCTCGCGCGGCATAGCCCTGCGTCGCGACGGACATGGCGACGGACGTGTCAAGGCTGCCATCATCCGCGAGAAGGGTGTGAACGGCGACCGCGAAATGGCTTACTCGCTCTATCTTGCCGGATTTGATGTGAAGGACGTGCACATGACCGACCTCATGAGCGGCCGCGAGACCCTGGAGGATGTCAACATGATAGTGTTCTGCGGAGGCTTCTCCAACTCCGACGTGCTCGGTTCGGCCAAGGGCTGGGCTTCGGGATTCCGCTACAACGAGAACGCCAAGCGCGCCATCGAGAACTTCTACAAGCGCACCGACACCCTCTCGCTCGGCATTTGCAACGGCTGTCAGCTCATGATCGAGCTCAACCTCATCAATCCCGAGCATCCCAAGAAGACCAGGATGCTGCATAACGACTCGCACAAGTTTGAGTCGCAGTTCCTGGGCCTCACCATTCCCGCCAACAACTCCGTAATGCTCGGTTCGCTCTCAGGCTCCAAGCTCGGCTGCTGGGTGGCTCACGGCGAAGGCAAGTTCCACCTGCCCATGTCGATGGACAACTATAACGTGGTGGCCAAGTATGCCTACAACGGCTATCCCGCCAACCCCAACGGTTCACGTTGCTCGGTGGCCGGCATATGTTCGGCCGACGGACGCCATCTGGCCATGATGCCCCATCCCGAGCGAGGTATCTTCCCCTGGCAGTGCGGTTATTATCCCGCATCGCGCGCCACTGACGAGGTGACACCATGGATTGATGCCTTCATCAACGCCCGCAAGTGGGTTGAAGAGCACGTTTCACATTAATTTACATAAAAAAAGCTCCGTTTTTCGCGAAAATGTGTATATTTGTCGGAAAAACGGAGCTTTTTTGTCACAAAGTGACATCTCCACCTATTCGTATCTACATAAAACCTTAAATTATAACAAAATGAGTCTCAACATCATCGTGCTCGCCAAGCAGGTGCCCGACACCCGCAACGTGGGCAAAGATGCAATGAAAGAGGATGGCACCATCAACCGTGCGGCTCTGTCGGCCATCTTCAACCCCGAAGACCTCAACGCGCTCGAGCAGGCACTCCGTCTCAAAGACGCCAACCCGGGGTCGACAATCACATTGCTCACAATGGGTCTGCCCCGTGCGGCAGAGATCATACGCGAAGCCATCTATCGCGGAGCCGACACCGGCATCGTGCTTACCGACCGTGCGCTGGGCGGTGCCGACACTCTCGCCACTTCCTACTCTCTGGCTCAGGCCGTGAAAAAAATCGGAAACTATGACATCATACTCGGCGGCCGCCAGGCCATCGACGGCGACACCGCACAGGTGGGCCCTCAGATAGCCGAGAAGTTAGGCATACCTCAGGTGACATATGCCGAGGATATCATCGAGCTCAAGGACGGATACGTCATCGTGAAACGCCGTCTGGAGAACGGTGTGGAGACCGTCAAGGCTCCTCTGCCCTGCGTTGTGACCGTCAACGGCTCGGCTGCCGACTGCCGTCCGCGCAACGCCATGCGTGTGCAGAAATACAAATATGCCGCATCGCCCAGCGAGGCCGCCGCTCTCAGCGACGAGCGTAAAGCTCTGCTGGAGAAGCGTCCCTATCTCAATCTTCAGGAGTGGAGCGCGGCCCATGTTGAGGCCGATCCGGCTCAGATAGGTCTGCCCGGCTCCCCCACTAAGGTGAAAAATGTCGAGAACGTAGTGTTTGCCGCCAAAGAGTGCCGCGTGCTCGACGACAGCGATGCAGCTATCGAAGACCTCGTGAAAGAACTTATTACCAACCACACAATAGGATAAGCCCAATGGACCAGAACAATCTTATAGTATATCTCGAAATCGAGGACGGACGCGTAGCCGACGTGAGCCTCGAACTTCTGACCAAAGGGCGTGTGCTCGCCGACAAACTCGGCGTTAAACTCGAAGCCCTGGCTGTAGGCGATGACCTCACCACTGTGGGTGAGCAGGTGTTTCCCTACGGCGTCGATCGCCTCTATCGCGTGTCGGACAAGCGTCTGTCGCCCTACACCTCCAACCCCCATTCGGCCGTGCTCATCAACCTGTTCAAGGAGATCAAGCCGCAGATATGCCTCATGGGTGCCACATGCATCGGTCGTGACCTCGGTCCCCGCGTAAGCTCCTGTCTGCACAGCGGTCTGACCGCCGACTGCACGGCTCTCGAAATCGGTGACCACACCGATGCCCGCACCAAGGTGGAATACAAAGACCTGCTGCTCCAGATACGTCCGGCCTTCGGAGGCAACATCGTGGCCACTATCGTCAATCCCGAGTGCCGCCCGCAGATGGCCACCGTGCGCGAGGGTGTGATGAAGAAGGAGATCCGCGACCCGCAATACAAAGGCGAGACCGTCGATCTCGAGGCTGCCAAGTATGTGAGCGACGAGGACTTTGTGGTAGAGATACTCGACCGTCATATCGAGAAATCAAAAATCAACATCAAAAACTCGCCCATCATCGTGGCCGGCGGCTATGGCGTAGGCTCGAAAGAGAACTTCAAGCTGCTCCATGACCTTGCCGACACTCTCGGTGCTGAGGTGGGCGCATCGCGTGCGGCTGTCGACGCCGGATTTACCGAACATGCCCGTCAGATAGGCCAGACCGGTGTCACCGTGCGTCCGAAGCTCTACATAGCCTGCGGCATCTCGGGCCAGATACAGCATATCGCCGGCATGCAGGAAAGCTCCATCATCATCTCTATCAACAATGACCCCAACGCACCTATCAACACCATTGCCGACTATGTAATCACCGGCAATCTCGAGGAAGTGGTGCCCAAGCTCATCAAATACTACAAAAAGAACTCCAAATAACGTCATAGAAAAATGGCTAACTTTTATACCGACAACCCCGATCTCAAGCACCATCTTACCCATCCGCTGATGGAGAAGATTGTGGCCTTGAAAGAACGCAACTATACCGACGCCGAGAAGTTTGACTACGCTCCTCTCGACTATGCCGACGCCCAGGACAGCTATGACAAAGTGTTGGAGATTGTAGGCGAGATATGCGGCGACATCATCGCCCCCAATGCCGAGAGCGTTGACCACGACGGCCCCTCGGTGGCCGACGGACGCGTGACCTACGCTCCCGCCACTCAGGTCAACCTCGATGCCTGCCGCAAGGCCGGACTCATGGGTATGGCCATGCCCCGCCGCTACGGAGGTCTCAACTTCCCCATCACCCCCTACATCATGGCCGCCGACATCGTGAGCCGTGCCGACACAGGTTTTGAGAACCTCTGGGGTCTTCAGGACTGTGCCGAGACCATCTATGAGTTTGCCGACGAAGACCAGAAGCAGCGTTTCATCACCCGCGTATGCCAGGGTGAGACCATGTCGATGGACCTCACCGAGCCCGACGCCGGCTCTGACCTCCAGAGCGTGATGCTCAAGGCCACCGAGCAGCCCGACGGCACTTGGCGGCTCAACGGTGTGAAACGATTCATCACCAACGGTGACAGCGACATCCACCTTGTGCTTGCCCGTTCCGAGGCCGGAACCAAGGACGGTCGCGGCCTGTCGATGTTTATCTACGACAAGCGCGACGGCGGAGTGAATGTGCGCCGCATCGAGAACAAGATGGGCATCAAGGGCTCGCCTACCTGCGAACTCACCTACAAGGATGCCAAAGCCGAGCTCTGCGGCTCGCGCCGTCTCGGTCTCATCAAGTATGTGATGGCCCTCATGAACGGTGCCCGTCTCGGCATCGCCGCCCAGAGCGTAGGCGTGAGCGAGCTCGCCTATCGCGAGGCTCTGGCCTATGCCCGCGACCGCAAACAGTTTGGCAAGGCCATCATCGAGTTCCCCGCCGTCTATGAGATGCTTTCCGTAATGAAAGGCAAGCTCGACGCCTCGCGCTCGCTCCTGTATGAGTGCGCCCGCTTTGTCGACATGTACAAGGTGTATGACGACATCGCCAAAGAGCGCAGCCTCACTCCCGACGAACGCAAGGAAGCCAAATATTACTCACGTCTGGCCGACGCTCTCACCCCGCTCGCCAAGGGCATGGGCAGTGAATACTGCAACCAGAATGCCTATGACTGCATCCAGATACACGGCGGCTCGGGCTTCATGAAGGATTATGCCTGCGAACGCCTCTATCGCGACGCGCGCATCACATCCATCTACGAAGGCACCACACAACTCCAGGTGGTAGCGGCTATTCGCCATGTCACCACCGGTTCGTATCTCAACCTCATCAACTCTTATCTCGAGACTGAGGTTAAGCCCGAACTCCAGAGCATCAAGGAGCGTATCCGCGTGTTGGCCGACATGTATGCCAAGGCTGTAGAGCAAGTAGGCAAGGTCGATGACCAGGCTTACGGAGACTTCATGGCCCGTCGTCTCGTGGAGATGGCCGGCGTGACCATCATGAGCTGCCTGCTCATGCTCGATGCTCAGCGCAACGACTCATTCCGTCGCTCAGCCGAGGTATATCTCAATCTCGCTCAGGCCGAAGTGACCAAGCATGCCGAGTTTATCAACACCTTCGCCCCCGAAAGCATCGAAGACTACAAGCTTTAAGAGAAGTTTAGAGTTTAAAGTTTAAAGTTTAAAAAAGTTTAGGGATTAGCTCTTGAGGTCAGTTGGCCTTTTTAGCTAATCCCTAAACTTTTTACTTCTAAACTTTTAAACTCAGAAAATCACCTAACGGGGATTTTCTCGATTCTCTTCTGATGGCGTCCGCCGTCGAAGGGAGTGTTGAGAAATTTTTCAACGATATTGATAGCTGTAACGCTGTCGATGAAGCGGGCCGGAAGCACAAGCACATTGGCATCGTTGTGGCGGCGGGCAAGCTCGGCAAGCTCCACCGTCCAGCACAATGCGGCACGTATGCCTTGATGTTTGTTGAGGGTTATGCCTATGCCGTTACCCGAACCGCAGAGAGCTATGCCGGGATAACAGGCACCCTGCTCTACAGCCTCGGCACAGGGATGTGCATAATCGGCATAATCACAGCTTTCGGCCGAGAATGTGCCGAAATCCTTAAATTCTATTTCCTGCGACTCAAAGTAACCCTCGAGCAGCATTTTCATTTCATATCCTGCATGGTCGCTGCAGAATGCCACGGGTATACCCGTCTTAATTATTGACATGGTGAAATTCTTGTATAAAATGTGATAAATAATTAGCTGTAAACTACATCAGTCATCATCCTCTTCGTCGCAGGAATATTTGAGCTGATTGAGCGGACGCAACACATTGAGCAGTTTCTGACTCCAGTAGGGACCGAAATCATTGCTCACCGCTATGAGCGCGTCATTAATCTGCGACTCATGCGCGTCGCGCACGGCCGAGATAAAGTTGTAGAGCACCTGAAATATGTCACACAATCCCTCGGCGATGCTTGCCGATACAGGAGTGTCGGAATATTTCATATCCTCCTCAAAAACCTCGAGATACACATCATCGGCACCAAGAAGCGACTCGATAGACTCGCGGGCCGACTCATAATAGTCCTCTCCGAGATAACTGTCGATATATGGAGTATCCTCTTCCAGCGAAGGGGCGGGATTGAGGTCGGAGGCCACAATATAGAGACGCGGAAGCAGACGCAGCATCTCGGCCACAAACACACGGCTGTCGGCCACCTGTGACGCTCCCTCGATAGCGGCGCAATATTCATTACTCAGGGCCACGAAGGCCAGCGAGTTAGGACTTAAAGACATAGAGATTGTTGTTTTTGATATATTCATACACACCGGCAGGCAGGAAAAAGTTCATATCCTTGCCTCGCGCGATGGAGCTGCGTATAAACGAACTTGATATATCGGCCGTAGGGGCCTTGACCACTTCGACTCCGGCATCGAAAATAGTGCCGAGCGGATAGCCCGGGCGCGGATATACCACAACCCCGAAATCGTCGATAATGCTCTGGGCATCCTTCCACTGTGAGAATATCTTCCAGTTGTCGGCCCCGATAATGAGTTTGAACGAGTGGCGCGGATAACGCTTGGCCAGATAACGCAGGGTGTTGACGGTGTAGGAGGGGCGCGGCATCGAAAGCTCGATGTCACTCACCTTTATGCCCTCGGCACCCTTAAGGGCTATGTCGAGCATGCGCAGACGCGTCACGTCGGGGATGAGCTCGGCCGAATTGGCCTTGAGCGGATTGAGTGGCGACAGCATCAGCCACACCTCGTCAAACCCCTCAAACTGTTTGAGATAACTCGCCAGCATAAGGTGTCCGATATGTACGGGATTGAACGACCCGCCGAGCACACCTATTTTCATCGTGATGTAAATTCTTTAAGGATGTCGGAGACATTGTCGATAGCCGTGGCGAGATCGTCGTTGATGACCGTGTGGTCGAATTGCGGTGCAAATCCGATCTCAAACTCCGCGCGGTCCACCCTCTGGGCTATAGCCTCGGGAGTCTCGGTGCCGCGTCCCTCGAGACGCTGACGCAGAGCCTCGACCGAAGGTGGCTGGATAAAGACGCTCACAGCCTGGTCGGCATACATCCGTTTGACATTCACGCCACCTTTCACGTCAATGTCGAGCACCACATTGTGGCCGGCATCGACTATGCGCTGTATCTCGCTCTTGAGCGTGCCGTAATATCGGCCGGGGTATACCTCCTCATATTCCACAAACTCGTCACCATCAATGGCCCGGCGAAACTCTTCATCGCTAAGGAAATAATAGTTGACCCCGTGCTGTTCGCCCGCACGCGGCTGACGGTTGGTGGCCGAGACCGAAAACTGCATGTCTATCTCACCCCGCTCGAGCAATGCGTTGATTATCGTCGACTTGCCGCAACCCGAAGGGGCCGATATTATGATGATTTTACCTTTTGACATAAATTACCGTATCGCAAAAAAGAAATCAGTTATCTGTGTATGCTTGTGTGTTTACAATACGTTGAGCACCTGCTCTTTGATCTGCTCCAGCTCGTCCTTCATCTGCACCACCAGACGCTGCATGTCGGAATGATTGCTCTTAGAGCCGAGCGTATTGATTTCACGCCCCATCTCCTGAGCAATAAATCCGAGTTTCTTGCCCTGCGCGCCTTCGGCGTTTATCGTATCGATAAAATAAGTCAGATGCTGGGCCAGACGTTGCTTCTCCTCGTTGATGTCAAACTTCTCGATATAGAAAAACAGTTCCTGCTCCAGACGCGAGCGGTCATAGTCGAGTCCGCTGAGTTTGGCGAGTCCTTCCTCCATGCGCGCCCTGACCTTGGCCGTACGCTCGCCCTCATAGAGCGGCACTTGGGCAAGCAGGTCGCCTATACGTTTGACTCTTAAAGCAAAAAACGCCTCAAGCCTCTCGCCCTCGGCACGACGGTGAGAGTTGAGAGCATCAAGAGCGTCGCTCAATGCCTCCATGGCGACTCCCACCTCTGTGTCATCGGCATCGGTCTGCGACTCAATGTGCATCACATCGGGAAAACGCATGAGCATACCAAACCAGTCGGCCGGCTCTGCCACACCGAGTCGGGCGGCAGCCTCCTGTATCTGAGCCTTGTAGGCTTCCATTACAGGAATATTGAGCTTATGATTGGCCTCGGCACCGTGCGACTCAATGGTAATGGTAAGATCTATTTTGCCGCGCACAAGTTTCTCCGCAACAAGATTACGCATCTCCAGTTCGTGCTGACGTAAAGCAGAAGGGATACGCACCGCTATATCGGCCTGCTTGGAATTAAGAGATTTAACTTCAACTGTGACTTTTTTCCCCGGAAATTCCTTGACCGCCTTTCCGAAACCTGTCATTGAGTGCAACATATGTTTTCCTATTTAATATGGAGTAGATTCAGATACAAAGTTACTACAAAAAAGTGAAATGCGGAAAGATATAGTGATAGAATTGAGTTACAAGGGTTTTGGTTTAAGTGGCGAAAATTCGTGAAGCCATTACAATCCCTGCCGAAGCCAAATCCTGACGCCGCAACGTTACTTGTTCGTAACCATGCCCGATAATGCGACAAACGGGTACGGATAGAGAAACAAGGCGCAGAGGGATAGTGAGTTACCCACAACTCACGCGAAAAATCCGGTTACGGAAAAAGATTGCGCCGTTCCTCACCGTTTTGCGTACCAGAGAAGGACTCTTCACCAACTAATTTTGAAACCAAAAAAATTAAGGACGATGAAGAGTACATTTTCAGTTATCTACTATCTCAAACGGCAGGTAGTGAAGAAAGACGGGACAGTTCCCGTCATGGGACGTATCACGGTGGACGGCAACCAGACACAATTCAGTTGCAAGCTGAGTGTCGATCCGAAGCTGTGGGACACCAAAGGGGGGCGTGTCACGGGCAGAAGCACGGCGGCACTCGAAACGAACCGTATGCTTGACAAGATGCGGGTGCGCATCAACAAGCACTATCAGGAAATCATGGAGCGTGACAACTTCGTCACGGCAGAGAAGGTCAAGAACGCTTTTCTCGGACTGGAGCACCGCTACCACACGCTGATGCAGGTGTTCCGCCAGCACAACGAGGACTATGAAAAACAGGTGGAAGCAGGCATGAAAGCCAAAGGCACGCTGCTGAAGTACCGCACCGTTTACAAACACCTGCAAGAGTTCCTTGACATCCGCTACCATGTGAAGGACATCGCACTGAAAGAGCTTACCCCGGCTTTCATCTCCGACTTCGAGATGTTCCTGCGCACGGACAAGCACTGCTGCACCAATACCGTGTGGCTGTACGTCTGCCCGCTACGGACGATGGTGTTCATCGCCATCAACAACGAGTGGCTGACACGCGACCCGTTCCGCGAGTATGAAATCAAGAAGGAGGAAACGACACGCAGTTTCCTTACCAAAGAGGAAATCCGCCTGCTCATGGACGGGAAACTGAAAAACGCCAAACAGGAACTGTACCGCGACCTCTACCTGTTCTGCGCGTTCACCGGGCTGTCGTTCTCGGATATGCGCAACCTCACGGAAGAGAATATCCGCACCTACTTCGACGAACACGAGTGGATAAACATCAACCGCCAGAAAACGGGCGTGGTGTCCAACATCCGCCTGCTTGACATCGCCAACCGCATAATCGGCAAATACCGGGGTCTGTGCGAGAACGGCAGGATATTCCCCGTCCCGCATTATAACACGTGCCTTGCAGGTATCCGTGCCGTCGCCAAGCGTTGCGGCATCACCAAGCATATCACGTGGCATCAGAGCCGCCACACGGCAGCCACGACGGTGTTCCTCTCCAACGGCGTACCTATCGAAACGGTCAGCTCCATGCTCGGACACAAGAGCATAAAGACGACGCAGATTTACGCGAAGATAACCAAAGAGAAGCTCAATCAGGACATGGAGAACCTTGCGGCAAGGTTGAACAACGTTGAGGAATTTGCAGGTTGCACCATCTAAAAAGAGAAGCCATGAAACGTGACATAATCATCATAGAGGACAAAGCGGTCAGCGTAACCGGTAACGACGTGTGGATGACCGCCACCGAAATCGCCGGACTGTTCCATACGATCGTCCCGGCAGTGAACGCAGCCATCAAAGCCGTCCGCAAGTCGGACGTGCTGAACGACTACGAGGTGTGCCGCTACATGCAGCTTGAAAACGGGCTGTACGCGGACGTGTACGCGCTTGAAATCATCATTCCGATTGCTTTCCGGCTGAACACCTACAACACCCACCTTTTCCGTACATGGCTGGTGGGAAAGGCTCTCGCAAAAGAGAAACGGCAAGCATACGTGATGTTCATACAGAACGGAAAAGCCGGGTACTGCTGATTGCACATACCCCATAAGACAAGGAAACGGGCAGCACCACAAAAGGTGTCGCCCGTTTCCTTTTTCATGTTGGCCGCCTTACTCCAGCGGCTTGCGGTAGTTCGCTTCCAGTACCTCGCGCAGCCCCGTTTCCGGGTAAAGCACCTTCCCTCCCAAAAGTATGAAGGGCAACACACGGTTGTTGCGGTATTCCTGCAAGGTGCGTCGGCTCACGCGGAGCAGTTCCGCCACCTCGCCGTCCGTCAGGTAACGCTCCCCGTCCAGCGGAGGACGGTAACTTTCCAGAAATGCGGACAGCCATTTAGAGCCTTTGCGCATATCCTGCACCACAGAGGCTATCGGCTCGTCTTCCATCGTAAAAACATCGTTGTTCTCGTTCATCATAACTTCGGATTCAGTGGGTGAATAAATCAAATCATCTGCCGTGCGGATAGAGCGTGCCGACAAGCGGTATCAGCCGCTTCACCTCCTCCGGCTTGTAATAGAACCTTCGGTTTATCTGCGAGTAGCCGATAAGCCGCCTGTCACGAAGCGTCTGCAACGTGCGCAGGCTGATTCTCAACTGCCCGCAGACCTCCTCGCCCGTGAGCCATTTTTCCATGCGCCCCGAGTCGCTTTTGCGCCTCAGGGCGGCGATCTTCTCCGAGAGTGCGCCGAATGCCGCCACCATCATCTCGAAAGTCTTTTTCTCGATAGATACTATTTCCATATTCATAAAATTATCGGTTTGCCCGCAAAGGTAACGACGCAGCCCTTAACACGTACCGTTTTCCGCTGAAAGGCTGCCTGTTGCGCCGTTTGACCGGGTTACGGAGCCATCTTCCGTAAAAATCTTACGTGAGTCACGTAGTGAGTTGTTAAAGCCCCTTTTGTTTATTGCCGAATTTTGCCGCAGAAACAAAAAGAAAGGACTGAATATGAAAGTGATAACGATGGAAAGTTCCGCCTTCCGGTCATTGACGGAACAGATAGCGGAGATTGCGGCACACGTCCGTGCCGTCTCCGGCGACAAGAAAGCGGCATCGCCCGACAGGTTGCTCACCACACGCGAGGCGGCGCACCTGCTTAACGTGAGTACCCGCACCCTCCAGCGTATGCGCAGCGAGCAACGCATCGGCTATGTCGTGCTGCGCGGCAAATGCCGCTACCGGCAGTCTGAAATCGACCGCCTGCTTGAAGCATGTGCCGTCAACGAGGACGCGGCGACACCGCAGGAACTGAAACGGAACCACACGCTGCGCACGGGCGGCAGCCCCAAAGGACGGAGGACATAGGTCATGGAACTGCTCACACGAAACAACTTCGAGGTCTGGATGCAGAAGCTGATGGAACGGCTCGACCGTCAGGACGAACTGCTGCTGGCGATGAAGGCTGAGGGGAAACAGCCCGCTATCACGGAAAGCATCCGCCTTTTCGACAATCAGGACTTGTGTATGCTGCTCCAGATAAGCAAGCGCACCCTGCAACGCTACCGCAGCGTCGGCGCATTGCCTTACAAGACACTGGGCAAGAAAACCTATTACAGCGAGGAGGACGTGCTGACATTCCTTTCCAACCATATCAAGGACTTCAAAAAGGAAGATATAGCCTTCTACAAGGCTCGTATCCATAATTTCTTTCATAAATAACCCATTAAAACATTTTTCAGATGGCAAAGAAAAAAGACGAAAAGGACGTGCTGGTAGTCCGTGACGAGAAGACGGGCGAGATCAGCGTGGTAGCCGGGCTGAACGTGGACGGCACACCCAAGCGCACCCCCGCGAAAGCGGAGAACGCGCAGAGTTTCCTGCAATTCGACCGACATGGCGACGTGCTGGACAACTTCTTCAAGAACTTCTTCCGGCAGTGCAAGGAACCCAGCCGCTTCGGTTTCTACCGTATCGCGGCGGACCAAGCCGAAAATATCTTGGAGGTGATGAAGCAACTGCTGAAAGACCCGGAAGGGAACAAGGAACTGCTTGCCCCTCACAAGGTGGACACCTCCGGTTATGAGAAGAAGGTGCAGGAAGAACAGACTTCACAACAGGTAGAAAAACAAGTACCTCAAAAACAGGAAAACATGGAGCAACAGAAAGAACAACAGGAAAACCCGCAGCAGACGCAGGGCAAACGGGGCTACCAGCCCATCGACGAGAGCAAAATCAACTGGCAGGAACTGGAGGACAGATGGGGTGTGAAGCGTGACGACCTTGAAAAGTCCGGCAACCTTACGAAGATGCTCAACTACGGCAAGTCCGACTTGGTGAAGGTCAAACCCACCTTCGGCGGCGAATCATTCGAGCTGGACGCCCGCCTCTCCTTCAAGAAGGACGGCGAGGGAAACATCAGCCTCGTGCCGCACTTCATCCGCAAGGAGCAGAAGTTAGATGAATACAAGGAACACAAATTCTCCGACGACGACCGGAAGAACCTGCGCGAAACGGGCAACCTCGGCAGGGTCGTGGACATCGTGGACAGGGAAACGGGCGAGATTATCCCCTCCTACATCAGCATCGACCGCAAGACGAATGAGATCACGGACATCCCGGCAAACAAGGTGCGCATCCCGGAGCGCATCGGCAAGACGGAAATTACCAAGCAGGAGCAGGACATGCTCCGCGCCGGACTGCCCGTGCGCGACAAGCTCATCGAGCGCAACGACGGCAGGAAGTTCGTCACCACCCTGCAAGTGAACGTGGAGCAGCGCGGTGTGGAGTTCGTGCCGGGAACCGGCAGGTCGCCCCGTACCGCACAGACGCAGGAAGCCAAGAGCGACACGTCGAAAAGTCAGGCGCAAGGCGGGGAGAATGCCGCCCAGACCAAGAAGGAGCAACGCCGCAACACGTGGACGAACGAGGACGGCAGCATTCGCCCCATCAGCAAATGGAGCGGCGTGAACTTCACCGACCAACAGAAAGCCGACTACGTGGAGGGCAAAGCCGTGAAGCTGGAGAACGTGACCGACAAGCAGGGCTTCCATGCCACGATGTATATCAAGTTCAACCCGGAGAAGGGCCGTCCGTACCGCTACGACACGAACCCCGACAACGCCCAGCAGGTCGCCCCGTCCAACGAGAGCCGCACGCAGGTGGCGGTGAACAACGAGGGCAAGACCAACGAGGCGACAAAGAACCTGAAAGAGCCTTTGCAGAAAGGTCAGACCGCCCCGAAGACCGCCAGCCAGCAACAGCAGCAGGATAAACCGAAGAAAAACAACAAGGGCATGAAGATGTAATCCCGTGTCCGCCACTAAATCCAATCCAAAGTAAAAAAAGTAATCATTAAAAAAGAAAAAGCATGAAGACAATCATTGCAGAAAAGCCCTCCGTGGCACGTGAAATCGCCCGCATCGTGGGCGCGACAAAGAGAGAGGAAGGATATTTCGAGGGAGGCGGCTATGCCGTGACATGGGCATTCGGACACCTCGTCCAACTTGCCATGCCCGACGGCTACGGCGTGCGCGGCTTCGTCCGTGACAACCTCCCGATTATCCCCGACACCTTCACGCTCGTCCCCCGTCAGGTCAGGACGGAGAAGGGCTACAAGCCCGACAGCGGCGTGGTGTCGCAGATAAAAATCATTACCCGGCTTTTCAATGGGAGCGAACAAATCATTGTGGCAACCGATGCCGGGCGTGAGGGTGAGCTAATCTTCCGCTATCTCTACCACTACACGGGATGCAAAACCCCGTTTGTGCGCCTGTGGATCAGCTCGCTCACCGACAAGGCTATCCGTGAGGGGTTGCGCAACCTCGAAGACGGCGGCAAGTATGACAACCTATACCTCGCCGCCAAAGCGCGGAGCGAATCCGACTGGCTCGTGGGCATCAACGGCACGCAGGCACTTTCTATCGCCGCCGGACACGGCACGTACTCGGTCGGACGGGTGCAGACCCCCACATTGGCGATGGTGTGTGAACGCTACTGGGAGAACCGCCGTTTCACGCCCGAAGCCTTCTGGCAGCTCCATATCGCAACGGACGGTTGCGATGGTGAGGTCGTGAAACTCTCTTCCTCCGAGAAATGGAAGGAGAAAGAGCCGGCTATGGAGCTATATAATAAGGTAAGGGCGGCAGGCTACGCAACGGTAACGAAAGCCGAGCGCAAGGAGAAGACGGAGGAAACTCCGCTCCTGTACGACCTGACCACGCTCCAGAAAGAAGCCAACGCCAAGCACGGCTTCACGGCGGAACAGACGCTTGAAATCGCGCAGAAACTCTACGAGAAGAAACTGATAACCTATCCGAGAACGGGTAGCCGTTACATTCCCGAAGACGTGTTCGCCGAAATCCCCAAGCTGCTCGCCTTCATCGGCACGCAGCCCGAATGGAAAGACAAGGTGCGGGCGAAAGCCGTCCCGACACGCCGCAGCGTGGATGGCGGCAAGGTGACGGACCACCACGCCCTGCTCGTCACGGGCGAGAAACCGCTCTTCCTCTCCAAAGAGGACGGCACCATCTATCAGATGATTGCCGGACGTATGGTCGAGGCATTCTCCGAAAAATGCGTCAAGGACGTGACCGCTGTCACGGCGGAATGTGCGGGAATGGAGTTCACCGTGAAAGGCAGCGTTGTCAAACAAGCCGGATGGCGTGCCGTATATGGCGAGGAAAACAAGGAGGAAACCACCATCCCCGGCTGGCAGGAAGGCGACACGCTGACGCTGAAAGGCTCTTCCATCACCGAAGGAAAGACCAAACCCAAGCCGCTGCACACCGAAGCCACCCTGCTGTCCGCTATGGAAACGGCGGGCAAGGAAATCGAGGACGACGCGCTGCGTCAGGCAATGAAGGACTGCGGCATCGGCACTCCCGCCACACGCGCCTCCATCATCGAAACGCTCTTCAAGCGCGGTTACATGGAACGCTGCAAGAAATCGCTTGTCCCCACTGAAAAGGGTCTTGCCCTCAACTCCGTTGTCAAGACGATGCGCATCGCCGATGTAGCCATGACGGGCGAATGGGAGAAGGAGCTGGCACGCATCGAGCGCGGGGAACTGTCCGCCGACACCTTCCGCAAGAAGATAGAGGCGTACACACGGGAAATCACCTCCGAACTGCTCTCGTGCGACAAGCTCTTCGGCAGCCGTGACTCCGGCTGCGCGTGTCCCAAGTGCGGCACGGGCAGGATGCGGTTCTACGGCAAGGTGGTACGCTGCGACAACACGGAGTGCGGACTGCCCGTGTTCCGGCTGAAAGCGGGACGCACCCTGTCCGACGACGAAATCAAAGACCTGCTCACCGACGGGCACACCAAGCTGCTCAAAGGCTTCAAGAGCAAACAGGGCAAGAGCTTCGATGCCGTGGTCGCCTTTGACGGGGAATATAACACGGCTTTTGTGTTCCCGGAGGCTAAAAAGGGCAAGAAATTTTCAGGACGGAAGAAATAATGCTAACTTTGCCACTTGTTCAGAGTAATGAATTGTTCTTCGATACCGGATTACACTCATACTTTGGATTTAGTGGTGGCACTCGGAGGGATACCGAGTGCCTTTTTCTTCCTTTTTCCAACCGATTATCCCGTTAAATATCAATCCACTAAACTCCAAAGTAATGAACAACAAGAAGAAAAACGAGGGTCAGACCGACTTTTCCTATTACGGTCTGTACCTGCTGGACTATCTCCGCACGAACAAGTTTGAACAGGCTTCCGATGCCGCCTTCATACGGGAACGCGCCGACCGTGCCGCCGAAACGTATGAAAAGGCAAGGCTCGAAGGCTATCCCGCCGACGGTGCGCAGGAGCTGGCGATGGACACGCTGCTGCGCGGGCTGCGCTATTCCCGGTACGCCATGCTCCGCGAAGTCGTGGAAAACGAGTTTGCCGATGAAGTGCCGGAAGAGAAGTGCGAAGCCTTCATACAGAAACTCCTGCCGCTTGTCGGCAACGTGTTTTCCGTCTATGACCTCTCGGACGACAATTTCGCCCTGTCTTCCGATTACGACCTGCTCTACACGGAGCTGACGGGGGCAACCGCCCTTTATATCGGGGAATATGGCGTTTAACCGCAAACAGAAACTGCGGGACAACATCGAGGCGATACGGACGGCATTCATCCTTGACAGGGAAAACAGGACAGTGACAACCGAAGAGCGTGCCATACTTCAAAGGTACTGCGGTTTCGGCGGTCTGAAATGTATCCTCAACCCTGCAAAGGAACTGACGGATGCCGTCCGCTGGGCGAAATCCGACCTCGAACTGTTCGCCCCGACGGTGGAGCTGCACAGGCTTATCCGTGAGAACAGCAAGGACGAAACGGAGTACAAGCGGTTTGTGGACTCGCTCAAAGCGTCCGTACTTACCGCTTTCTACACTCCCAAAGAGATAACCGACACCCTCGCGGACGTGCTGGCGGATTACAGTGTCCGCCCCGCCCGTATGCTCGAACCGTCGGCGGGTGTCGGCGTGTTCGTGGACTCCGTGCTGCGGCACAGCCCCAATGCGGATGTGATGGCTTTTGAGAAGGATCTGCTCACGGGTACAATCCTGCGGCATCTCTATCCTGACCAAAAGATGCGTACCTGCGGTTTTGAGAAAATCGAAAAACCGTTCAACAATTATTTCGACTTGGCGGTGTCCAACATTCCCTTCGGTGACATCGCCGTGTTTGACCCTGAATTTCAGCGGAGCGACTCATTCGGCAGACGCTCCGCCCAGAAAGCCATCCACAACTATTTTTTCCTCAAAGGGCTGGATGCCGTGCGTGACGGCGGCATCGTGGCGTTCATCACCTCGCAAGGGGTATTGAACAGCACCAAGACCTCCGTGCGTAACGAGCTGTTCAGTCAGGCTGATCTGGTATCCGCGATACGCCTGCCCAACAACCTGTTCACGGACAACGCGGGGACAGAGGTGGGCAGCGACCTGATTGTCCTGCAAAAGAACCTGAACAAAAAGGAAATGTCGCAGGACGAGCGGCTGATGACCGTGATACAGACGGACACGAAAACCGGCCTGACAGACAACGCCTATTTCATCCACCACCCGGAACGCATCGTGCATACGACGGCGAAACTTGACACCGACCCCTACGGGAAGCCCGCTATGGTTTATCTGCATGAGGGCAAGACCGCAGGTATAGCCGGGGACTTGCGCCGTATGCTCGACGAGGATTTCCATTACAGGCTCGCCATGCGTCTGTATTCGGGAACAATCCGGCAGTCGGGAACGGAAGAAAAAGTTATTGTTCAAAAGGAGGCGGAGCGTCCTGCTGTAACACAGAAAACGGTATTTTCACAAACAGTTGAAACTCCGACGGAGAAACCGCAACCCACAGAGGAAAAGCCGGAGATAGAGCCACGTCCGAAATATTCTGATGGGGTGCAGCTATCATTGCTCGATCTTTGGGGTATGACGGAAGAAGTCAGCCAATCGAAAACCGCCAAGAAGAAAAAGACGGCAAAGAAAGAAAGCCCTACAAGGCGCATTTCGCCTAAGCCGCAGGTGCAGGCAACACCGAAAGTCACTGCTATACCGACTGCTTCCACACCTAAGACTGTAACGGAGAACAAGGAGGTGAAAGTGGACAATGCCGCAAAGCCTGCCGACCCGGACGACATCTATGCCACGCTGGACTGGGATACCAATCCTCCCATCAACGGCTTCTATGAGATGATGATGGGTTTGACACCGGAACGCAGGAAGGAACTTCGGGAGCTGGCGAGGCAGCATAACGAGAAACAAGTGGCGGCGGAAAAGACGGAAGTGAAAGCCGTGTCGGAAGCTCACCGTGAGCAAACACGGCAAGAAGAAGCACAGCCGGAGGCAGTCGCCGCACCTGCCGTTACAGATACCCCATCGGAAGCAGTGGCGACTTCCCTTTTCCCCGACATCGAAGCGGAGAAGCCGAAGGAGGAAGTCGTGGACCTATCGCCCCGTGCCTACCACCGCACACCGGAGATGCACCTGCGCGAAGGGTCGCTGGTGGCTGACTGGGGACGTCATAACATCGGCTACCTGAAGGACATCACCCCATACGGGGCGACATTCCAGCCGCTCGACCTGAAAGGCTACCAGAAGGAAAAGGCTTTGCTGTATGTGTCGCTGCGTGACGCCTACGAGCGTCTGTACCGTTATGAATCGAACAGGCACGAGGCGAATGTTCCGTGGCGAGAGCATCTGAACACCTGTTACGATGAATTTGTCATGCGTTACGGCAACCTCAACGCCAAGCAGAACGTAAAGTTGGTGATGATGGACGCAGGCGGTCGTGACATCCTTTCGCTGGAACGGGCGGAGAACGGGAAGTTCGTCAAGGCGGACATCTTCGAACGTCCCGTTTCCTTCGCGGTGGAGAGCCATACCAACGTAGGTTCTCCCGAAGAGGCACTTTCCGCGTCGCTCAACAAGTTCGGCACGGTCAATCTCGACTATATGCGGGAGATAACCGACAGTACGGCGGAGGAATTGCTCACAGCCCTGCAAGGGCGCATCTATTACAATCCGCTCGTGACCGGTTACGAAATCAAAGACCGCTTCATCGCCGGGAACGTGATAGAGAAGGCGGAGCGCATAGAGGCATGGATGGGCGACAATCCCGAAAATGAGCGTATGCCGGAAATAAAACAGGCGTTGGAGGCTCTGAAAGATGCCGAACCGCCGCGCATCGCCTTCGAGGATCTGGACTTCAATTTCGGGGAACGATGGATTCCTACGGGTGTCTATGCCGCCTACATGAGCCGGTTGTTCGATACGGAGGTGAAAATCGCCTACTCCGCCAGCATGGACGAGTTTTCGGTGGCGTGCGGATACCGCACCATGAAAATCACGGACGAGTTTCTGGTGAAGGGGTATTACCGGAACTATGACGGTATGCACCTTCTGAAACACGCCCTGCACAACACCTGCCCCGACATGATGAAGTCCATCGGCAAGGATGAGCATGGCAATGACATCAAGGTGCGCGACAGCGAGGGCATACAGCTCGCCAACGCCAAGATTGACGAGATACGAAACGGCTTCTCCGAATGGCTGGAAGAGCAGTCGCCGCAGTTCAAGGAACGGCTGACGACGATGTATAACCGCAAGTTCAACTGTTTCGTGCGCCCGAAATATGACGGCTCGCACCAGACTTTTCCCGACCTCAACTTGAAGGGGCTGGCAAGCCGGGGCATCAAGAGCGTCTATCCCTCGCAGATGGATTGCGTCTGGATGCTGAAACAGAACGGCGGCGGAATTTGCGACCATGAGGTGGGAACCGGAAAGACGCTGATAATGTGCATCGCCGCGCATGAAATGAAGCGTCTTAACTTGGCACACAAGCCGATGATTATCGGGTTGAAAGCCAACGTCGCGGAGATTGCAGCCACCTATCAGGCGGCATATCCCAACGCACGTATTCTGTACGCTTCGGAGAAGGATTTTTCGACTGCCAACCGTGTGCGTTTCTTCAACAACATCAAAAACAACGATTACGATTGTGTCATCATGTCGCACGACCAGTTCGGAAAGATACCGCAGTCGCCGGAGTTGCAACAGCGCATCCTGCAAGCGGAGCTTGACACGGTGGAGGAAAACCTCGAAGTGCTGCGGCAGCAGGGAAAGAACGTGTCGCGGGCGATGCTGAAAGGGCTGGAGAAGCGCAAGCACAACCTTGAAGCGAAGCTGGAGAAGGTGGAACACGCCATAAAGTCACGCACGGATGACGTGGTGGATTTCAAGCAGATGGGCATCGACCACATCTTCATAGATGAGAGCCACCAGTTCAAAAATCTGACTTTCAACACGCGCCACGACCGTGTGGCGGGATTGGGGAACAGCGAGGGTAGCCAAAAGGCACTCAATATGCTTTTCGCCATACGCACTATACAAGAACGTACAGGCAAGGACTTGGGAGCAACTTTTCTTTCCGGCACGACCATCAGCAACTCGCTGACGGAACTGTACCTGCTGTTCAAGTACCTGCGCCCGAAGGAGCTGGAACGGCAGGACATCCGCTGTTTCGATGCGTGGGCGGCGATATTCGCCAAAAAGACGACGGATTTTGAATTTAACGTGACGAATAACGTGGTGCAGAAGGAGCGTTTCCGCTACTTCATCAAAGTGCCGGAGCTTGCCGCTTTCTATAATGAAATCACGGACTACCGCACGGCAGAGGACGTGGGCGTGGACCGTCCCAACAAGAACGAGATACTGCACCACATACCGCCCACACCCGACCAAGAGTATTTCATCAAGCAACTGATGGAATTTGCCAAGACGGGCGACGCCACTCTGCTGGGCAGGCTGCCGCTTTCGGAAACGGAGGAAAAGGCGAAGATGCTCATCGCTACCGACTATGCCCGGAAGATGGCTCTCGACATGCGCATGATAGACCCGCATTATGAAGACCACCCCGACAACAAGGCGAGCCACTGCGCCAAGATGATCGCGGAGTATTACCAAAAATACGATGCGCAGAAAGGCACGCAGTTCGTTTTCTCGGACTTGGGGACATACCAGTCGGGGGACGGTTGGAACGTCTATTCGGAAATCAAACGCAAACTGACGGAGGATTACGGCATACCGCCAAGCGAGGTGCGCTTCATTCAAGAATGCAAGACTGACAAGGCACGAAAGGCGGTGATAGATGCCATGAACGCTGGGACGGTGCGCGTGTTGTTCGGCTCAACCTCTATGCTCGGAACGGGCGTGAACGCACAGAAAAGATGTGTGGCAATTCATCATTTGGACACGCCGTGGCGACCGTCGGACCTGCAACAGCGTGACGGACGGGGTGTTAGAGCCGGGAATGAGATAGCCAAGCATTTTGCCGGGAACAACGTGGATGTAATCATCTATGCGGTGGAGAAGTCGCTGGACAGCTACAAGTTCAACCTCCTGCACTGCAAGCAGACTTTCATCAGCCAGCTCAAAAGCGGGGCGATGGGTGCGCGTACCATCGACGAGGGTGCTATGGACGAGAAATCGGGCATGAACTTCTCGGAGTATATGGCATTGCTCTCCGGCAACACCGACCTGTTGGACAAGGCTAAACTTGAAAAGCGCATCGCCTCGCTCGAAGGGGAACGCAAGTCGTTCAACAAAGGCAGGCGTGATTCGGAGTTCAAGCTGGAGTCGAAGACGGGTGAGCTGCGCAACAACACGGCTTTCATTGATGCCATGACGGAGGACTGGAACCGCTTCCTATCAGTGGTGCAGACCGACAAGGAGGGCAACCGCCTTAATATGATAAAGGTGGACGGAGTGGACTCCACAGACGAGAAGGTCATCGGAAAGCGTTTGCAGGAGATAGCCAAGAACACCACGACGGGCGGGCTTTACACACAGGTCGGAGAGCTTTACGGTTTCCCGATAAAGGTAGTGAGTGAGAGGATACTCAAAGAGGGCTTGGAGTTCACCGACAACCGTTTTGTAGTTGAAGGAAACTACAAGTACACCTACAACAACGGGCATCTGGCGATGGCTGACCCGTTGGCCGCCGCCCGCAACTTCCTGAACGCAATTGAGAGGATACCCCCCATCATCGACCAGTACAAGGCGAAGAATGAGGTGCTGGAACGTGAGATACCGCAGTTACAGGAGATAACGGGCAAGGTGTGGAAGAAGGAGGTCGAGCTGAAACAGTTGAAGTCCGAACTTGCCGCCCTCGACCGCAAGATACAACTGGAACTTGCGCCCACGCCCGAAATCGCCGACAAGGAGAACGAAGGGCAGCAGGTCAAGCCGGAAACGGAAGTCGTGCGGAACAGGCCGACGCAATATCACGGAGATACACCGCCACAGATACGCAGTCCGGCAAATGAACAAAGTTCCACGGGCAATTTCATTGACAACCATATCGTAATCGGTCGTCCGGGGCTGTATGTCAAGGATGAAAACCGTCCGAAAGGATTGAAAATATGACAATGACAGCAAGAGGAAGAATCATTTGAATTGTATCCTCTTGCTTTTTATACAATAATCCATAAACGTCCGTATTATAATGGACACAGATAACCCTTTTGTTTATAAATGGAAAATCCACTCAAAGTAGCCCCCTTAATTCAGAGCAATTTGACCCCTGTTAAATTTTTCCATTCTTCCATCCTGTTCATTCTTGTTTTCTTCGTATTCTTCCTGTCAGTTATGCCGGGTTCTACATTAAATTTCGTTTATAAATATAACGATTCTTTTTTACTTTTACATTTGCGTAGCGACTCTCCGAAGAGCTCTATACGTATAGCCTGATGTACAATTCTGTCCAGAACGGCATCGGCAATCGTCTTTTCTCCAATAACGTCATACCAATCCCTTACCGGGACCTGTGATGTTATGACGGTGGATTTTTTACCATGCCTGTCCTCTATGATATCCATCAGGTTCATCCGCCCTTGGGAATCGAAGGGTTGTATGCCAAAATCATCCAGTATAAGCATATCCAACCTCTCGATTTTCTTGAGTTCTTGCAGGATTGTACCTTTTGCCTTGGCAACCTTAAGCATCCCCATAAGTCTGGATGTGTTGGCGTATAGTACTTTATATCCTTTCTGGCAAGCCTGGAAGCCAAAAGCGGTTGCCAGATAACTTTTTCCTGTTCCGGCACTTCCGGTAATAAACATGTCTTTGCGTTCCCTGACAAACGTAAGGTCAGCCAAACGCTGGGTAAGATTCTTGTCCAGCCCCCTTTCCACTGAGAAGTCTATTTCTTCAATGGTGGCCTTGTATCTGAAGGAGGCCTGACGGATAGCTCTCTCTACCGCGCGGTTTCTGCGGTCATCCCATTCACTTGAGACCAGCCATGAGACGAACTGGTCGGTAGTCATGCTCTCTGTCCGATGTGTTTCCAAACTTGTTTTAAAGGCATAATACATACCTTTAAGATTCATTCCTAACATCTTTTCCAATGTGTCCTGATTCATTTCCATATTGTATCTGGTTGGTTTATTGATAATATTCTTTTCCTCTGATATTCTCATGGGAAGGCATCTCCGTTTCTTGCCCGGCACTGTCTTCCAACGGGAACTCATCCTGCCGGTTGTTAAGGATGCGCTCGATGATGGGATAATTGTACAGACCGTAACTTGTAGCCCAACGGCAGGCATTGGTCAATCGGGTGTTGCCGACCCTGCGTGCGAAGCTAAGAATGCCCTGACACGATTTATAGGCTTGCTCCGGATGCTTTTTCTCTTCCATAACCTGACGGATATATGCCTCCACATCCGGATGAATAGCCGCCGCTTCACGTATAAATTTATCCGGGTTCCATTCCGTGATATAGCGATGGTGTGAAGCCAGGTGCTCTTCCAGGGTCGTGTACCGGCAACGGGCCCTGTTGCGGGTATGGGAAGCAATCAGCTCGTAGCCGTAATAGATGCATACCTCGCGTGAGGTATATAACAAGATGACCTTCTTGCCTATATAGCCGCAAGGCACACTGTAGTAATGGGCGTCTTCCCCCAGGCGGACATGACCGTTTTTCATCACGGTAGCCCTGTAACGCTGTTTGAGTTCAAAACGGATGGGATTGAGCTTGCGTAAAGAATCACGTTCTATCTCCTCGAACTGTTCCCGTCGACTGTATTTACGGTCTGTCAGCGGAGTGTTGTTGTGGAGTTCCAAGGCGACACGGATAGCCGCGTTCAGTGAATCAAGGTCATAAAACTCGCGTTCCTGTATCTTTGGATAGATACTGCGATAGATCAGTTTAACGGCACCCTCGACCAGTGCCTTGTCACGTGGCTTGTAAGCCCTGGCGGGAATTACGGTACAGCCGTAATGTTCGGCAAAGGCTGCAAAGTCCTCATTCAGGATGGCCTCGTATTTACTGCTCTTAGTAACGGCGGACTTGAGATTGTCCGGGATGATGGCGGAGGGAGCCCCCTGGTAGTATAACAAGGCGTTTTCCGAAGCACGGATCAAGTCCTCCTTTTTCTGGCTCATGACCGCTTCCACATAGGTTAACTGGCTGCAGGGAAGGATCGCGACAAAAACCTCCACCGGGATGATTTCGCCCGTCTCAAGGTCGATGATGGAGAGTTTGTCACCGGCGAAGTCTATGAACACTTTATCACCGGCCTTGTGTTCAAGATGCATGATGGGACGGCTGCAGGCTATATGCTGCTGAATCAGAATATAGAAGCGGGTGCGTCCGTAACCATCCGGATGGGAAGAGAGGTACTCACGATGTAAAGCCTCACGGGTAACACCTTTCTTCTGAAGCCGCTTGCAATATTCGGGCAACAACGACTTTAGTTCTTCCATCCGTTCGCTTTCTGTCTTTACTCTGGTCTTTTCGTGGAATAACTCCGAGAGTTCCTGGTCCGATAGAGACAGTACTCCTTCATAATCCAAACCGCTGCGCTGAAATACCTGTAAGTATTTCTTGACCGTATTGCGCGAAACGGTTAACATACTGCTGATACTTTTGGTCCCATAACCCTGAGAGTAACAGCGTAACACTTGACGAATCTTTTCCATTCCTAATTGTCTATTGGGCATAACTGACTTTTATTCGTTTTTAACAAACAAAATAGAATTATAGATCGAGTAAACAAGAATGAAACTCACTTTTTAGGGGATCATTTTAAAGTGAATTTAAGGGGGCACTTTCGAGTGAATTTGGGGGATCACTTTAAAGTGAACGGAGGGGGGCAATGGTGAGTGAATTTTCCAATAAAGGATAAAAATAGGTGAATTTGCTTGGTTGACTAATTTATTTAGACTAACTTTGCATATACTAAATTTCATTTGATGATGGAACAACTTACTAAGCGTGAAGAAGAAGTGATGAACAAGTTTTGGGAGAGGGGCGAAGCTACCGTCAAGGAGATTATAGCCACTTATCCTGAACCTCGTCCAAGCCGGACTGCCATATCTACATTTGTGAAGTTTCTTGTCGAGAAAGGCTTTTTAGGGCATAAGCCGGCAGGGAACAACGGGTTCATATACTACCCACTCATAGAACGGGATGAGTATTGTGGCAACAACCTGAAGAATGTAGTACAGAGATATTTTAATAACTCTATTCGTGGTGTGATAAGCACTCTTGTAAGAGATAGGAAAATGTCGGATGATGAAGTTCGGGAGTTGATAAATCAGGTAATTGAAGGAAATCGCCAATAATAAAATTGAAAAGATATGGGTAATAATTTATTAGAGCAATGCCATAAAATTAAGGAAGAAATTTCCAATGAAACCACATTTCATTTGGGAATTGAAAACTTATTGTCTTTGCGTACCCAATTATTTGATATCTTAGCGCAGTTCAAAGTGGAATTATGTCGTGCTGATTTCAATGCTATCCCATTCATTGGAGAAGACGGTTTTCACAGCAAGACAATTGCCTATTCCATCTGGCATATATTCCGTATCGAGGATATTGTTACCCATACTCTAATCAACAAGGACAATCAGATATTCTTTTCAAGGGATTATAAAAGCTCGATTGGCTCTCCAATTATCACAACGGGTAACGAGCTTGAAAAACAGGAAATATCAGATTTCTCCAAAACATTGAATTTAGATGCGCTATATGAATATGCTGAATCTGTAAAAGACAATACCAGCCTATTGTTGAAAGAGCTTTCTTTTTGCGATTTGGAACGCAGAATGACTGATGAGGATAGGGAAAAACTCAAATCACTTCATGTTGTGAGCGACTCTGAAAATGCCCGGTGGTTGATAGATTACTGGTGTGGTGAAAATATCCGAGGTCTTATAATGATGCCTTTTTCCGAACATTGGTTGGCTCATATTTATGCGAGTTGGAAAATTAAATGCGCATTAAAAGGAATATCAAACAACTAAATATATGAATATGGAACAAAAATTTTGTCAAAGTTGCGGTATGCCGTTAACTGACAAAGATAAGGGAATAAATGCCGATGGCAGCCGCAATGATGATTACTGCAACTATTGTTACATGGATGGCCGGTTCACGCAGGACTTTACAATGGAGCAGATGATTGAGCATTGCGCTCGGTTCACCGATGATATAAACAAGTGGTCCGGAGAAAATATGACCGTGGAACAGGCTAAAGAGATGATGCGCCAATTCTATCCCAACCTCAAACGCTGGAAAAAATAAATATGAGATATTGTTGTACGGTTTTATCCGTGTCAGATATAAGCAAAGCCCGAAGTTTCTACGAAAACATATTCGGGTTGGAAGTCTGTCAAAATTATGGACGAAATATCCTGTTCTCCTGCGGTCTGGCTTTACAGCAGAATTTCGATTGGCTTATTGGCGTACCCAAAGAAAAAGTTCATAAAAAGTCAAACAATGTTGAAATCGTCTTTGAGGAACGTGATTTTGATGGCTTTCTGCAAAAGCTGAAAGGCAATTCGTCAATCGCATTCTTAGGTGAAGTCGTTGAGCATGATTGGGGACAGCGAGTAATCCGCTTTTACGATTTGGATGGGCATCTAATAGAAGTCGGTGAGGAAATGAAAATGGTCATAGAGAGATTCATTTCTAATGGAATGACTTTGGAAGAAGTTTCCAAGAGAATGGATGTTTCTGTCGATGACCTGCAAAAACTATTGAATTAAACCCTATAAATATGGATATACAACGTATAATCAGCTTGGTCAAAGAGACTAAGGGGATAATCACAAACAGGGAAATGGCAGCCCTTGTGAAAGAAAAAGGAGTAGCCGATTACGTTACTCAAGTGGATGTCGCCGTTCAGGATTTCTTGAAGAAGGCATTACATACACTTGCGCCGGACATACAGTTTCTCGGAGAGGAAACCGGCTTACAGCGTATGGATACAGACAGCTACTGGATTCTTGACCCTGTTGATGGCACTACCAACCTCATGCACGACTATCAGCATAGTGTGGTGTCGTTAGCTCTTTGTAGTCAGAAAGAGATAGTAATGGGCATTGTCTATGATCCGTTTCACGATGAACTTTTTTCTGCTGTCAAGGAAGAAGGAAGTTTCTTGAACGGCAAGCCCATACACGTTTCATCTGCCACAAAACTATCGGAAACCATCATAGGCATCGGCACTGCAAAAAGAGAATTAGCGAAAGAAAACTTTGCCCGATTTCTGAAAGTTTACGAAAATTCCCAAGATGTCCGAAGACTTGGCTCAGCCGCTTTGGAGTTGGCATATACAGCCTGCGGCAGACAAGGCGGATATTTCGAGATATATTTGAATCCGTGGGATTATGCGGCAGGGATGCTTCTGGTACAAGAAGCCGGAGGAAAAGTGACTGATTGGAACGGGAATGCGCTTGACCCGGCTAAAGGAAGTCACGTCGTAGGAACAAACGGGCAAGTCCACGAAGAAATACTCAAATTATTATGAATGTAAAAGAAGTGTTGCAACAATTCGTTGAAGGTGCAACCGATCTGCGGTTTAATAACGTGGAGGTTACACCGGAAACAATACACGCAATCATGATAAATGAGATTGTTCCGTCACATCCGGAAGAGGACTTCTATGGAAAATCAGATGCGGCGTATATGACAACGACAATTCCGTTGTTCAAAAAAGCCGGGATAGAGGTAGATTCTGTGCAGGATATTCTCAACAAGGGGATTTATATTACCAATGCGGTTAAAATACCCAAAAACGGATATGTCGTTTCAAAGGAAAGCATAGAGGAAAGTCTGCCATATCTGGAAAGAGAGCTTGCATTGTTTCCCAACGTCAAGGTTATAATGCTTATGGGTGATGTGGCAAAGAAGGCCTTTAATATGATTGGCAAGAAGGCAATCAAGAAAAATGTTATCCCAAGCGTATCCACATACAAATTGCGAAATACAGAGATTTCATATAACGGTGTTCGCATCCTCCCCTCCTATATAATGACGGGACAAAACATACTCATAGAGAAATCTAAGTTTGAAATGGCTTCTGAAGATATTTCCATGATGTACCGGTTGATAATGAAGAAGTAAAAATCATTTAATAAATAATATATGGAACAAAAATTTTGTCAGAGTTGCGGGATGCCTCTTAATCCCGCAAATCCCGGAACTAATGCCGACGGCAGTATAAGTGAAGATTATTGCGGTTACTGTTACAAGGATGGAGTATTCCTACAAGACTTCAATATGAGTCAGATGATTGAGTTTTGTGTGCAGTTTACCGACCAGATAAACAAGGAAACAGGATGGAATCTCTCTCCGGAACAGGCAAAGGCTCAAATGCGCAAGATTTTCCCAACGCTCAAACGCTGGAAAGAGAAAGACAAAAGAAGCCTCACAGAAAAAGCTGTCAGTTTGCTTGCGCAATGCAATGAGGTCACACTTGCCACGATAAATGCGGATGGATTCCCACGCCCTGTGCCCATCAAGAAAATTAAGACCAACGGATGCAACGAGATTTGGATGGCAACCGATGCCGCATCCGTGAAAATAAATGACCTCAAGACAAATTCCAAAGCCGGAGTAAGCTATTATTTTTATGGTGATAGTGTCGCTCTGCGTGGCATAGCGGAAATTGTCAGCGATGATAAAATCCGAAAAGAGATGTGGCAGGAGTGGCTGATAAATCATTTCCCCGGAGGTGCTACCGATCCGAACTATACTCTAATCAGGTTTGTAGGCGAGGACGCAACCATATATATTGATGGCGATTTTGCGCACGAAAAAATATAAATACTCCGAATGCTTTAATGTCCGTTTTTTACTATCGGAATAAATAGCCTTGTTATAATTTTGCAGGATGCAAACATTCAAGATCATACATCCCTCTCCTGCGCTGAAACCGTTTGTGCGGTATTATTGGGTATTGCAGGATAGCTCACCCGGCATGGTGTCGCAACGCACTTTGCCGACGGGGTGTATGTCGCTTGTGTTTCATCGTGGTGAAAGACTGAAAGTTGTAAGTCAGAATGACTTACAGCCACGCTGTTTTATAAGCGGACAAGAAACCAGCTTTACAGATGTCATTTCCACGGGAAACATCGAAATGATAGTGACTGTGTTTCAACCACACACGGCAAAGATGTTTTTTCATATCCCCGTCAGTCTGTTTTGCAATAGGAACATTTCCATATATGATATGGAGGACATTGAGTTGCAGGATTTGGCAGGGAAAATGGGTGATGCCGACAATCTTGAAACAGCCGTTATCTTAATTGAAAATTTCCTATTAAACCGCGTACTACTGGAGAATAACTACAATATACCGAGGCTTTCCACCGTGGTGCGTCACATTAGCAATTCTGTCCATACAAACATAAAGGGGCTTGCCGACATAGCGTGCCTGAGTGAAAAGCAGTTTTGCCGTGTCTTTTCAGAACACATCGGAACTACCCCAAAGGATTTCCTGCGCATCATCAGATTGCAACGCACCTTATCCGTATTACAGCATAATCCGAAAATAGGTTTTGCCCAACTATCATATGAATGTGGTTATACAGACCAATCACATATGATAAAGGAATTTCGGCTATTCACCGGTTACACCCCAAAAGAGTACATATCCCGTTGCGCTCCTGTTTCCGACTATTTTACGTTCTGAAAATTACGCTGATATAGATTTCGATTTGGTTGTCACCGATTATTTTTATAATTTTGTCACCACTTAGTGACATTAACCAAAATGGAATTGAAAGAAACAGAGAAAAGGCTGCTTGATGCAGTGAGCCATATCATAGAGAATGACGGATTTACCAAAATTGGGGTAAACCGCATCGCCAGTCAAGCCGGATGCGATAAAGTTTTGATTTATCGCTATTTTGGCGGCTTGGATGGTCTGCTCGTCGAATGGGCAAAACGGCACGACTATTATTCATTTGCCTATTCGGAGTTTATAGATACCATCAAACAGTCCGAGAAGAAGGATATAAGGCAGATTGTCAAAGATGTGCTTTTCCGGCAACTTCATTATCTGAAGGACAATGTTCTCATGCAGCAACTTCTGGTATGGGAATTATCCGGTCATTCATCGTTCAAGGGAATCCTCGAAGAAAGGGAGCGCATAGGCTACAAATTGCAGGAAGAATTAAACAAAAGTCTGGATATAGGTAACGACAACGATATGTCCGTTGCCATAATCATATCCGCAATCAATTACATTGTACTTTTCACAAGACAGTACCCCAAACTGAACGGCATAGATTTCAGCAAGCCGGAAGCGTGGAGCAGAATGGAAGCAATGATTTCCAAGTATGTTGATTTCATCTTTGACGACAGCAAACTATGAAACATATCATCGTAATAGCACTGACGCTGTTTCTTGCAGTCTTTGTTATGGCGCAGGAAAGGAATTACATTTCCACTTGCGGCAAGACGAAAACGTCTGTCAAGTGGTCGGAGGAACACAAAGACGGGAAGATATATCTGAATACAATTCAAGGCAACGAAAGGCATGAGTATATTTTGGACAATGGGTATAAGACCGAAAGTTGGAAAATAATCAACCCTGTTTCAAATACCAGCTTGACTGTCAGCTTAAAAAACGGCAAATATTCTATATCCGGCAAGTTCAACGGCAAACCAATCTCGAAGACAGTTAAAAGCAAAGGCAAACCGTGGTATCAGAATATTGCCTACAATGCGGGGCTGACCTTGAAAAACGGCAAGTCGTTGGAATACGAGTGTTTTCGCCCTGACAATATCAAACTCTACACCATGTCGGCTGTCAAGAAGGGTATTGAAAGATTTGACGGTGGGCACACCGTCAAAATAGAAGTCAGTCTGACCGGTTTTATGTCGGCATTCTGGAGTTGTGACTATTATTTTGACACGGCTACCTTGATGTTCGTGGGCTACAAAGGTGTGAACGGTGGCCCCGGAACACCCGAAACAAAAATATCAATTTCAAGATGAGAACAATAATATTATATCGCTCATCATACAAAGGCAATACGCTGAAGATCGCACAAAGCATGGCTGACGCACTGTCCGCCGAACTGGTATCAGTGGACAACACCCCGACAATAGACCTGTCAGGCTACGATTTAATTGGCTTTGGCTCTGCAATAAATTTTGCAGCCCACGATATCCGGCTTCAAAGATTTGTTTCAGAGCAGAATATTGATGGGAAAAATGTTTTCATATTTTCCACCCGCTGCCGTCCATTCTTGGGGGCATATCATAAACCCCTGAAGAAAATCATCGAAAGAAAAGGCGGAATTATAGCCGGTGAGTTTTCTTGCCGTGGTTTTGACCGTACAGGCCCTTGGGTGCTGATGAATGGTTACAATAAAGCCAGACCGAATGAGCTGGATATGTTCAAGGCACGGCTGTTTGCAAAAGGACTCCACCGGAAACTGCACCCATTGGCTTCCGTTCACAGAAATCTGGTTATCGGGTATTCGGACGGCATCCCGATACGCCATAATGGGGCAGATTTGGTTTTCGGTGACAAGGTAGTGTTTCTCAATGCCTCCTCATGCGTGAATTGTGGAAAATGTGTCAAAGTATGCCCGATGCACATCTTCACAAAAACGGATAAAGTATTGCCAATGGATGAACTAAACTGTATCCAATGCCGGTTATGCGCTGACAAATGTCCGACTTCATCAATATACATCAACGAGTCTTTCCTGAACGGATTACGGATTGCATTCAGAGAATCTTTTAGTGACAAGTTGCAGAAAAGTTATAATTCAGACGATAAAGGGCATTAAAATGTACCCAAGGAATGGAATGTCCGGTTTTTACTATCATAGGCTGTCGTGTCGCTGTAACTTTGCAGCGTACTAATCAAAATAACAATAAGTATGATTGCATTTTTTGAAATTCCCACCAATGACTTCGACAAGTCGGTGGCATTTTATCAGGCACTCTTCGGAGAGGAACTGGAGGTGTCGCAGTTCGGCGACGAGAGAATGGCGTGTCTAATGAAAGACGGAAAGAGCGTGTGTTCAATCTCTTCCGCTCCCTCGTTCTCCGGTTTTGCTCCCTCTGAAGGAGGCGTGCTAGTATATCTCAAAGCAAGAGACTTAGATGCCGATGTGAAAACGGCGATTGACAACGGCGCAACACTCGTCACTCCCAAGACCAAGATTCAGGTGGATGGCTGGGGTTCTTTCGCCATCATCGCAGATCCTGTCGGCAACCGCATCGGACTTTACGGTGACAAGTAAATCATTGTAAATCGGGTCATTTTGGTTGGGATAGCCATTGGGTTATCCCAACTATTGAAAGATGCTGTATTTTTAAAGTGGAATTATTGGGATAAATAGAGAATTTGCCCATAAACAAAAAGTATCCTTATAAATTTCATCTTCAACGCTCTTGTTTTCATTCAAATGATTGAAGAGGTAGTTTATCGTATTTGCTTCTTAGATGTCATGTAAAAAGCGACAATGTCGTTTTTGTACAATTTAATACGAGTCAAGTGGAGTAACTTTGCCGGATAAATGAAATTAGTATGAATATTTCCTATATATCAATTTATAAAACCAGCCTGCCTGTATTGGTTAGTTTATTAATGGAATACTTGATAGGTTTTACTGATACAGCTTATTTAGGAAGGGTTGGAGAAACCGAATTGGCGGCATCAGCTATCGCCAGCACTTATTACTTGATTATATACATGATTGGATTTGGGTTCAGCATCGGAGCTCAAATCTTGATAGCTCAATATAATGGAAACAGACAGTATAAGGAAGCAGGAAAAATTCTTTCCCAAGGAACACTATTTTTGTTAATAATAGCGATGACAATAATATTGATTACTTCTATAATTTCGCCTATTATATTAAAGTTGATTATAGATTCTGAATCCGTATTCCAAACAGTTATGCTATATCTTGACTGGAGAATCTATGGTTTCTTGTTTTCTTTTACAATTATCATGTTTAGAGCATTTTATATCGGAATAATACACACATCTGCACTAATGCTCAATTCCATAACGATGGTAGCAGTCAATGTTATTCTAAATTATATTTTAATATTTGGAGCATTAGGCTTTCCAGCATTAGGAATTTCCGGAGCAGCCATTGCATCTGTCATTTCCGAAGCTGTCGCAGCAATTTATTTCATTATATATACCCAAAAGAATGCAAGCACGTGCAAATATGGAATCAAATGGCGATTTGCCATAGATTGTAGAGTATTAAAAAAGATACTCTCTGTTTCTGTTTTGATGATGCTGCAAAATGGGTTAGTATTTGGCAGTTGGTTCGTTTTTTTTATCACAATAGAGCATTTCGGGGAAAGGTCACTGGCGATTACTAATGTTGTAAGAAACATTTCGTCCTTCCTTTTTCTTTTCGTACAAGCATCTGCATCTGTTGTCAGTTCATTAGTTGGAAATCTCATAGGAAAAGAGAAAAGCACCCCTTTCCTATATGTATGCAAAAAAGTAATGCTTTCATGTTACATGATTATTTTGCCAATAATAGTGTTGTTCGCTCTTTTCCCTGAATCTATTTTACGGATTTATAGTGACAATACTGCATTGGTGTTTGATGCTATACCTACATTAAAGGTTATGCTCACTTCTTACTTGATAGCTGTACCTACATTCGTGTTTTTTAGCACAGTCTCTGGAGTAGGCCATGCTGCGGCATCTCTATTGATAGCATTCGTGTCTTTATCTATATACATAGCGTATGTGGGAATAATTAGTCATTTTAGTTCAAGTGTTCCACTATTGTGGACATCGGAACATATTTACTTTTTGAGTGTGTTTATACTTTCTATCTATCATATTCATCATTGGTTTACAGGAATTAACAGTCAAGGCAAAAAAATAATCACCAATATTCCTTAGAATCATAGTTTATACCGACATTTGTAATATGTATAAAGAATATTCGCCATGTAGTTTATTAGCTCCTTTCATAGATCGCTATTGGGAATATAAGGGAGAAACAAGAGGTGGAATGAAATTCAACATTCCACCTCATGGTTGTTCCGACTTTGTTTTCAACGTGGGGAATGCCGCAGACTGCGTCAGTAGTGGACTGATAATGAAACCTTATCATTCCTATTTTTTCGGTCCAATGAATACATTTACGGAATTGGTCACTCAAAAAAAACTCATTCATATTATAGGGGTACGTTTTCAACCGTGTGGACTTTCTCGATTTATAAAAATTCCACTTTCCAAATTTATGAATCAAGGATTAGACAGTCACGAGTTTCCTGCTCTTTTTAGTCAATCTTTCACATATCAACTCTCTGAAATTCAAAATCCGATTGGTTATATTGAACATGAATTGGTTAGGCAATTGTACAAAAACAGCATGGACGCAGAAAAGCAAATATCTCATGTTGTTTCCTTGATCCGCAGACAGAAAGGAATTGTTTCGATTAAGGAATTGGTAACAGAAGTATGCTTATGCCAAAGACAATTTGAGCGCAAGTTTAAGTTTCATACAGGTTATTCCCCAAAAGAATATAGTCGAATTGTTCAGTTTTGGAATGCTGTACATCTTTTGAAACCTAATATTTCATTCGATAATCTTTTGTTTGTTGCTGTCCAAGCGGGATATTATGATGCTTCTCATTTATATAGAGAGGTAAAAAGGCTTTCTGGTCATACCCCTAAGGCATTTCTTACACTCCCTACAAATGGAAAAGTAGAAGTGTTACATTTTGAATTATAGAAATAATCAGAAAAGAAAAAGTATATGAACGGATTAATTAATCTTCTATGTAGTTTGAATATAAACAATGCAGATGTGCTCGAATACACCAAGCGTCTGAAAAACATCCAAATCAAGAAAGGTGAACATTTTCAGATGCAGGGCTGTCCAGTCAGATACATGGGATATGTAGATTCCGGGAAATTCAGATATTACAAAATAGACAAAGATGGTAATGAACGTACCCTTTGGTTCAATAAATCTTTTCCGTTTATCGGAGATTATCATTCGTTCTTGAAAAGAACAAATGCCGAACTTTGTATTCAAGCAATGGAGGATTATGAGATTACATTGTTTAGTTACGAACAGATGATGGAATTATTCGACACGAATATAGATACGCAAAAGTTAAGGGCGACCATTGCGGAGCGTTCTATGTTCGGCTGGCGTAATATTGCTTTAGCACTGTATTTCGATACCGCTGAGGAAAGATACATTGAATTATTAAAAGATTTTCCCGACATTGAAAAAGAGATTTCCTTAAAACATATCGCATCCACTTTGGGCATTTCTCCCGAAACGCTAAGCAGAATAAGAAAAAAGTTAGATAAAAATCCATAGGATTGACCTATGTCAAGAATTGATAATTTCCAACTCTCTACCTTTGCTGTCTTTATCAACATAAAGAGCATGGAAACTAATATTCGAATATTTACGGAACGCCACCTTCTACGGAATCCGTCACTTACGGTTCTGATGAAACTAAGCGTTGACGGCCACTTGGATGAATTACGTTTAAAAAAAACATTGCTTAAATTAAGAAGTGTTCACCCGCTACTTTATTCATCCATTTGCATGAATAATGAGGGAGAGGCATTTTATCAGGAAAACACTGTTCATCAGCTCGAATTGCATTTTATTAAAAGTGAACATTCAAATCAATGGCTGGAAATTGCCGAGTCCGAGAATAAAAAGCCTTTTAATTGCGAAACAGGTCCACTCATACGTTTTTTTGTATTCTACACTGAGATTGGTTTTGATATTCTGGCTGTATGTCATCATCTATTAGGTGACGGTAACGCTATTGCAAGATTATTGAGGGATGTAGTGTTTGTTTATGCTGGAAATAATTTGCCCTTAAAAGAACAACAGCTCATCTCAAAACAAAGTGATTTTCCACAAAAAGCTAAACTTTCTTTTCCTGTAAAATTGCTTCTGCGTTCACTAAATTCAAAGTGGTCTAAAGGTAAGCAGCAACGTTTTGGAGAAGCGGAATACCGGGAGATATTCAATAAGTACCATCAGTTAACAGATATTGCTTTGTCGTACTCAACCATAAACAAAGTTGATATGAACGCTTTGTACAATGCTTGTAAAATACACGGCATAACAATAAATGATGCAATTGTTACGGCATTTATTGGAGCTATGCAAGAAACATTCATCAATAACAAAAAAATGGTAGTCGGGATTCCGATAGATATACGGAGACAACTTTCGTTTTCAGCAGACAGCAGCTTAGGCAATTTTGCTTCGGCCATTACAATTGCATATAAGTATGATCCTAAAAAAGACTTTTGGCAAAATGCTATTCTTATAAAGAAGAAAATAAAATCTAAAATGGATTCAACCAGAGCGCAATGGCTTATACTAAATGCCTACGCATCAATGAATCCTTTACTAATTGATGCGATGTATTTTGCCTCTTATGGGGAGTGTGATGATAAAACTGCAAAAAAAGTTGCTTCAATGTTTTCGATTGGTAATCCTTCATCTACGGCGATATCTAATCTGGGACGATTGAACTTTGATACTCACATTGGTTCTTATAGCATTCGTGATTTGATATTCTTTGCGCCAAAAGCTCCGGGCAGTTATATTGTTCTTGGAGTTGCCACATTAAGTGACACTATGCAAATTGGATTTAGTTTTGACCGCAAAATAATATCTTCTGTGATTGTAAATAATCTGAAATCAAATATGTTGGCTTTACTTTTAAACCTGAATAAAGATATAAAAGTATGAAAAATCAATCCAAGCTATCCACACATAGAATTAGGGACATTCTAAGGATGTGTATGCAACTACTGCCAGGATTATATTGATTGGCGCAGGAACTTTCGATATCAATCGGCTATTCGGTTATCCACACTATTGAAAAATTTCAGTTTTTTCTAATAGTATTATTTTGTCGTCTAAAATAATTAGACTATTTTTGCATTACTAAATCGTCTAATTTAATTAGACTAAATATAAATGGAAGATATGAAGCAATTAACAGAAAGAGAAGAAGAAGTAATGAACTTCTTTTGGGAAAGCGGGGCACTCTCGGTTCGGGATGTCGTTGCCCTTCACAATGAGCCGCGTCCAAGCCGGACTACGGTAGCCACATTCGTGAAACTTCTCGAACAGAAAGGCTATCTCAATCATAAAGTTGAAAGCACAAGCTTCATATATTTCCCCATAATAGAGCGAGAGGATTATTGTGGACAAAATCTGAAGAGTGTCATTAGGCGGTATTTCAACAATTCCATTCAGAATGTTGTGAACTTCCTGATTAACAGCGAGGAATATAGCGATGAAGAGGCTAAGGAAATAATATCACAAATATCTAACAGAGGAAAGGAATAACAATGGCAGGCATATTTTTAGCATATTCATTATTGGCAAGCACTCTCCTGATTGTAGTCTGGGTGGTGTACAAATGTGTTCTTGCCAATACCAGATGTTTCCGGTTCAATAGGATATTGTTGTTGTTCTGTATAACGCTTGCTTTCGTTTCTCCAATCTTCATACTTAATACTTTTTGGATAACGGATATTATGGAGGATAATATTGAAATCGCTTTTAATCCGGTCGAAGTTACCTATATTGCCAATTCGATATCAGAGGAAATCACTCCGATATGGGATTATATAGTCACACTTTACCTTATCGGGGTTATTGTCATGACTCTTTATTTTCTCGTTTCACTGGTACGGTTGGCACTCTTCATTATTAAAGGAGAACATATAAAACAAGATGGCAGTCACATAATCCTTCATCGCCACAACAGTGTTGCTCCGTTTGCATGGTGCGGGTATATGATGATGCCCAGACGTGACTGGTATGAGTATGGGCAGATGATAGTACGCCATGAAAAAGCGCATATAGAATGTCGCCATTGGATTGACTTGCTTTTTATGCAGGCAGCGATTATTATCACTTGGTATTGTCCAGCTATATGGCTTCTGCGCAATGAGCTTCATACCCTCCATGAGTATGAAGCCGACAGCCGTGTGCTTGCATCGGGCGTAAAACGAGAGGAGTATCAGATGTTTCTAATAAAAAAGACAGTTGGAGCAAGGTTCGCAACTCTTTCCAACTGTCTCAATCACAGTTCACTTAAAAAACGTATAACTATGATGTTATCAAGCAAACAGACAGGCACAGCCCGTGTGCGTGCCTTTGTCATGGTGCCTGCGATGGCACTCGCATTAATCGGTCTGGCCACCCCTGCAGTGTCAGCAGTAATCAACGAGGTATCTGCCGCTACGCCGGTGGAGGATCTGCGCTACAAAATTAGCGAAAAATCCGATTCCACCATTCGCGTGACAGAAAGAAATTCCGATATGGTGGTGACGGAGAAAGCGGATGCGGACAATGCCGTGCCATTCATCAAGACTGAAACCGCTCCCAACTTCCCCGGCGGCAAGGACAAATTGAGAGCTTTCATCAACAAGAACATAAAATTCCCTGAAACCGCCTATAAAGACGGTGTTCTTAATATGGATGCAGTCGTGCAACTCACCATTGCTAAGGACGGAGTGGTAAAAGATGCCAAAATAGTGAAAAGTTCAGGAAAGACACTTGATGGCGAAGCCCTTCGTGTGGCATTTATGCTTCCGCAATTCCATCCCGGACTCAATAACGGTCTGCCAGCAGAATCAAGCTATACATTGGAATTTAATTATTACATCTGCAATGAATATTGGTCGTCAAACGGCGAATAATAGCAAAACAGAATACCAATAGGACAATTATCTTATCTGATGCTTGGAGTATGCCGTATTTTTCAGTACGGCATCTCCTGTATCATAAAACTAAAAAAACAATGGAATTAGTATTTACAATACTTATCGGAGTCGTTATCGGAGCCGTCAATGCCCTCCCTATGTTTCTCAAAAAAATGGATAAGGCAAACTGTTGGTCTGCTTTTGTGCAGTATGTGGTGGTAACTTTCATTATCTTCAACACTACACTTCCTCAGTTGAATGTCAACGACTTTTTAGCCGGTCCGATTGTATCAGTTCTAATGACTATGCCTATGGTGATTATGATTGCTAAGAACGAAAAGAAAGCTGTTCCGATTGTGCTTGTCAATGCGGTCATTTTAGGGTTGATTATAGCGGCAATCAAGCATTTCAGAGCGTCTTTAGGGTTGATTATAACGGCAATCGAGCATTTTAGAGCGTTGTGATTTGTATGAATCAGGTAATAGCAGATTTTGATAGCGTCGCAGCTTGCGAGCTGTTTTGTGGATCGTGTCGCAAATTCTTGTCAGGGAGATGTCCCGGATGTGAGAAGAACGAAAAAGCATCGTGGTGTAAAATCCGTCAATGTTGCATAAGCAGAGGCTATCATACCTGTGCCAAATGTAAGCGTGACGTAAGAGAGTGTAAAACCTATTCCAACTTTATAAGCAAAGTGTTCGCGTTCATCTTCAATTCTGACCGTCCGTCTTGTATTAGCTATATAAGGGAACATGGCGAGATTGCATATGCAGAAGAAATGAGCAGAAGAGGATGTCAAACAATAAAACGAAATAGAAAATGAAATTACCCAACTGGACCATTTTATTTATAGGTCTATTGTTGCTTTCTTGTGACAAGAATACAAGTGTGGGGCTATCCGGTAAATGGCGAATCGTGGAGTATAAATGTATCGCAACTTCCACGCCATTCGCCCTTTCCACCGTAGCCGATGGAAGTGATTATTCACTTGAATTTGATAATCAAGGAAATGTATTCTGTAATACGGGGTGCAATTTGGTGTCCGGTCAATATATTCTCAAAGGGGACAAGTTGATATTTCCGGAAATAACATCCACCGAAATGGCTTGTGAGGATATGCTTATGGAAGAAAGTATGAAGCACATTCTTCCTGCTATAAAGACCTTTGAGATAAAGAATGATACGATTCTATTTCTTAAAGATGCAGATGGCCATACCTTGATGGAACTAACTAAAACAACAGATCAGGTATGAGCAAGAAGTTTCTAATGATGGTATTTATAGCCATTTTTTCTGTAATCAGTGTTATGGCATCGAAGAATATATCAGGGGCATGGAGCGGGACATTAAGAATCACTCCACAGTTGTCACTGAAATTAGTATTCAATTTCAAAACCGAAGAGGACGGAATACAGTTGGTAACTCTCGATTCTCCGGATCAAGGTGCTTATGGAATAGCAGGAGATGTGAATTTCATTTCTGCCGATTCGGTTAATATATCATTCCGACAAATTGGATTATCTTTTGCCGGACGACAACAAAATGGGATTATAACAGGTATTTGCAGTCAAGGGGCGATGAAAGCGAATATTGAATTATCTCCGGGAACTGTTGAATTAAAACGGCCACAGACTCCGCTACCTCCGTATCCATATACGACCAAAGAAATCAACATCAATAATCCATCGGACGATGTAATCCTTTCAGGGACTCTCACTCTCCCAAAAGATTATAACACTGCAACTCCCGTCGTTGTAATGATAACAGGTAGCGGGCTTCAAAACCGGGATGAGGAAATTTTTGGACACAAACCCTTTGCTGTGATAGCCGATTATCTTGCAAGAAATGGCATTGCATCTTTTCGGTATGATGATCGGGGACATGGGAAATCAACAGGTGACGGAACAACTGCCACGACCGAAGATTTTGTGCGGGATGCCCGATGTGTATTAGAATATGTACGAATGGTGGAGAACTTCAATAACGTGGGATTATTAGGGCATAGCGAGGGGGCAACTGCCGCTTTTATGTTGGGGGCTGAACCTGAGATAAAAACACAAGATAATTTATGCGTAATTGATCCGGGTAAACCGGACTTTATTGTCGCAATCGGAGCGCAGGCAGTTCGTGGTGATACCATTCTGATAGACCAGAGTGCGACTTTACTCAAACAAGGCAATATGCCTGACAATATAGTATCGGACTATGTAGAAGCCTTGCACAACATCTATGACTTGAAAATAACACAAGATGATGAGATAGCTATTGATAGTATTGACGCAATATGCAAAAATTGGAGTAATACACCCATCCATACTGCGTTGATGTCCAATCTTAAAAAGATTGCATCCGATACCAATCCGTGGCTGAATTTCTATATCGGTTTCTCTCCGGCTGAGAGCATTTTAACTACCCGTTGCCCTGTATTTGTGCTTTATGGTGAAAGGGATATACAAGTAAAACCGAAACTAAATATGCCGCAAATGCAACGACTCGCACCAAAGGCTCAAATAAAACTCTACCCGGAACTGAACCATCTTTTCCAACATTCCCAAACCGGAGCCGTACAGGAATACGGTACAATTGAGGAAACAATCTCTCCCGAAGTTTTACAGGATATTGCCGATTTTATCATATCTATAGTTCATTAGGTTTATGAATTCTATCCGTAAGTTAATCTCTTGTGGTTATATTCTAATATTCATGTTTATACAATAGTTCGTTAAAAAATTATTCATAGGCTAAGCGGCATCTACCGCCAAGCCAAGGAGTTCTTTGACAAGTTTAGCATTTAAAGTCTTGTTCGGGTCAATTCCGCTCAGGTC